>NZ_JBSFYC010000008.1:0-165698 GCF_053595675.1 Streptomyces sp. NPDC002446
GGTTGATAGGCCAGATATGGAAGCGCCGTAAGGTGTGGAGTTGACTGGTACTAATAGGCCGAGGGCTTGTCCTCAGTTGCTCGCGTCCACTGTGTAGGTTCTGAAGTAACGACCGTTGAACCATGTTCCGGTTGGTTAACTTCATAGTGTTTCGGTGGTCATAGCGTTAGGGAAACGCCCGGTTACATTCCGAACCCGGAAGCTAAGCCTTTCAGCGCCGATGGTACTGCAGGGGGGACCCTGTGGGAGAGTAGGACGCCGCCGAACAAATTTTGAAAAAGCCTCGTTCCCCGAGTTTCGACTCGGGGAACGAGGCTTTTTTGCGTTTCCGGGGCGTTTTGAATTTCAGGGAACGGCCACGGCGGTGATCAGGATGCCGTGGCCGGTGTGCCAGTGGCCCGTCAGCTGGGGGAGCGGGTGGGGGAGGCGGGCGGTGAAGGTGTGGGTGTCGGGGGTGAAGGTCAGTTCGGCGTCGTCGAAGTGGAGGGCGCGTGGGGCGAGCGGTGAGCAGGCCTTGTAGAGGGACTCCTTGGCGCTGAAGAGGAGGCGGTCCCAGTGGATGTGGGGGTGGGTGGCGTCGAGCCGGTGCAGGTGGGTGCGTTCGGCGGGGGTGGTGATGCCGTGGCGTACGGCGGGTGGCAGGGGGGCGTGGGGTTCGGCGTCGATGCCGAGGTGGCGGAGGTCGGTGGTGCGGGCGACGGCGGCGGCGCGGTAGCCGTCGCAGTGGGTGAGGCTGCCGGTGGTGCCGGTGGGCCAGGTGGGGGCGCCGGTGGGGGCCGGGGGCAGGGGTGTCGGGGGGAGGCCCAGCCGGGACAGGGCGCGGTGAGCGCAGTGCCGGGTGGTGGTGAACTCGCGGCGGCGTTTGTCGCTGGCGTGGGCGATGGCCCGTTCCTCGACGGGGAAGAGGGCGGGGGACGGTGCGGGGCGGGCCGGGTCGCCGAAGGCGTCCTCGCCCACTGCGGTCGTGGGCAGAACGGCCTCGATCATCGGGCAACTCCTCGTTCTCTCAGGCGGGTTGGGGGTGGTGCGGTGCGTCCGACTCTACGGAGGGGTCGATCATGAGGGCGTTGTGTTTCTAGGTCGCGTGACCTAGTCTCGTCGGTGTGGACGATGACATCCAGCTTGATGTGACAGGTCCGGTTCTTGTGGTGGGTGGCTACGGCACCGTCGGTGGTGAGCTGGCCCGGCTCGCGGCCCGCTCGTGGCCGCTGCTGCTCACCGGGCGCAATCCGGAGCGCGGGCGGGAGCTCGCCGAGGAGGTCGGTGCGGCGGTGCGGCGCTGGGATCTGAGTGATCCGGAGCCGTTCTCGGCCAAGGTGCGGGCCGTGATCAGTACGGTGAACGATCCCGAGGACCGGGTGCTGCGGGCGGCCCTTAGGGGCGGGGTCCCGTATGTGGACATCACGCGCTGGACGGCGCGGTTGCAGCGGGCCACCGCCGTCGCGGCGGTGGAGGCGCCCAGGGCTGCGGTGCTGCTGTCGTCCAGCTGGATGGGCGGGGTGAGTGCGCTGGTCGCCGCGGCGCTGGCGGCCGAGCTCGGCGGGGCGGCGGCGGTGGAGATCGCCATCCGCTACGACCTCAAGGACCGGGCGGGCACCGACTCGGTGGAGTTCATGGACCGGCTGGGGCTGGACTACGAGGTGACCGAGGGCGGCCGACGGCGGATGATCATGCCGCTGAGCGGCGCCGGGTACGTCGGCATCGGCGAGCACCGGACCAAGGTCGCGCGGATCGACACGCCGGAGCAGTTCACGCTGCCGCTGGTGCTCGGTGTGGACACCGCCATCACCCGTATCGGGTTCAGCGCCAACTCCTCGACGTCCACGCTGCTGGCGCTCAGGAAGACGGGATTCTTCCGGTGGGGGCGCGGGGACCGCTTCGAGTCGGTGCGGCGGTCGATGCTGTACTCGCCGGGCGAGGGCGGCAGTGCGCTGCTGCGGATCGATGTGCGGGGACGGGGCGGACAGCGGCGTACGGCGACCGTCACCGACCCGGCCGGGCAGGCGCATCTCACGGCGCTGGGCGGGCTGCTGGGCCTGCGGCGGGTGCTGGGCGAGGACGGTGCCGCCGCGCCTTCGGGGGTGGTCTTCCCCGAGATGACGCCGGTGCCGCAGGACGTGGTCTCCGTACTGGAGAAGGCGGGCGTCGGGGTCGAGGTGTCATGACGCAGGGCAAGGAGCCGGGAGCCGGCAAGGGACCGACGCTGACGCGGCAGGGCAGCATTCGGCGGACGAGTCTGCTGGATGCTGCCGAGGCGGTGCTGGTGGCGCAGGGGGCGGATGCCTCGCTGCGGGCCATCGCCGGGGAGGCCGGGGTGCGGGTCGGGCATCTGCAGCACTACTTCCCGACCCGGGCCGATCTGATCAAGGCGGTGCTGGAGCGGGCGCTGGAGCGTTCGCTGGAGCGGCTGGCCGAGACGACGGGGCTGCGGACGGTGCGTGACGACCCGTCGGCCCTCAAGTCGCCGGCGGGGCCGGCGGACGCCGGTGAGGTGGTGGCGGTGGTCCTCGCCGAGCAGGAGGACCCGCAGCTGGTGCGCCTGTATGTCGAGGTGTGGGCGCTGGCGGCGCGGGACGAGGAGATCGCCGCCGTGGTGCGGGAGTTCTACCGGAAGTACGTCGCCCATGTGGAGGCGTTCGTCCGGCAGGGGCGGCCGGACTGGCCGGGTGAGTACTGCCGGGCGCGGGCCGAGACCTTTGTCGCGCTGGTCGAAGGGGCGGCGCTGATGCGGTCGGGTATCGCCGGCAGCCGGTCGGCCGCGATGGATGCGCAACTGGCGCAATTCGCTGTGCAGTTGCTCCGGGACTGACGGGCCCGGGGCTCACCTAGGGGGGATCTCCGCATGACCGAGGTGGTGGATCTGGCCGGGCTCGCGTCGACGGCCGGGCTGGAGCAGGAGCTGGACCGGCTCGCCGGGAGCCACGGCATCATCCGTACGCGTCAGCTGAACGGGCAGGAGACCTGGACGGTGCTGGGCGCCTCGCTGACGCGGGAGCTGCTGAGCGATCCGCGGCTGTCCAACGACGTGCATGCGCATGCGCCGCACGGGGCGCTGGTGCCGGGGATGGCCGTGATGCTCCTGGAGCAGGACGACCCCGGGCACGCCCGCAACCGGCGGCTGGTGAGCGCGGCCTTCGCCTCGCGGGCGGTGCGGCAGCTGGAGCCGCGGATCGTGGAGATCACCCGCCAGCTGCTGGACAAGCTGGGGGACCGCGGTACGGCGGACTTCATCGAGGAGTTCACCTATCCGATGCCGCTGGAGGTGATCTGCGAGCTGCTGGGGGTGCCGGCCGAGGACCGGGAGCCGTTCCGGCAGTGGGCGATGGACATCTCCGCGGCGCCGTCGGCGGAGGCGATGCAGTCGGCGGCCGGGGAGCTGTTCGGGTACTGCATCGGTCTGATCGGTGCCAAGCGGGAGCGGCCCACCGAGGACCTGCTCAGTGAGCTGATCGCCGCCCGGTTCGAGGACGGCGGCGCGCTCGGCGACGAGGAACTCTCCTCGTTCGCGGCGGTGTTGCTGATCGCCGGGCATGACACGGTGACGAATCTGCTGGCGAACGCGCTGCACGATCTGCTGGCCCACCCGGGGCAGCTGGCCGCGCTGCGCCGCGATCCGTCGCTGGTCGGCGCGGCGGTGGAGGAGGCGCTGCGGTTCCGGGGGTCGGCGATGACGACGGTCAACCGGGTGGCGCGGGAGGACATCGCGGCCGGCGGGGTGACGATCCGCAAGGGGGAGCTGGTCCGCTTTCTGCTGAACGCGGCCAACCGCGACCCCGGGGTGCGGGCCGATCCGCACGCCTTCGACCTGCACCGGGCGACCGCGCAGCACCTGGCGTTCGGGATGGGGCCGCACTTCTGCCTGGGGCAGCGCCTCGCCCGCCAGGAGGCGACGATCGCGCTCACCGAGATCCTGCAGCGGTTCGCCACGCTCGAACTCGCGGTGCCGGCCGACGAGGTGCGGTGGCTGCCGTCGGATGCGATCCGGGGGCTGGTCGAACTGCCGCTGCGGTACGCGCGCTGAGGAGCGGGGGAGCGGGCATGGGGAAGATCGTCGTGGATCGTGCGCTGTGTGACGGACTCGGGCAGTGTGCGCTGGTGGCGCCCGAGGTGTTCGCGCTGGACGACGAGGAGCGGCTGGTGGTCGCGCCGGACCCGGCGCCGGAGCTGGCAGGGAAGGTGGCCGCGGCGGTGCGGGCGTGTCCGGTGCGGGCGCTGTCGGCCGAAGGGGCCTGACCGTGCGCGAGGTGGTCGTGGTGGGGGCCGGGCTGGCGGGTGTGCGGGCCGGCCGGGCGCTGCGGGCGCGGGGGTTCGACGGCCGGCTGACGGTGGTGTCGGACGAGCCCGAAGTGCCCTACGACCGGCCGCCGCTGACCAAGCAGCTGGTGTCCGGGACGCTGACGGAGGACGACATCCGGCTGGCGGACGCCGGGGAGTTCGACGCCCGCTGGATCCGGGGGACCGCGGCGGTCGGGCTGGACCGGGAGCGGCGGCGGGTCCACCTGGCGGACGGTGCGGCGCTGCCGTACGACGGGGTGGTGCTGGCGCCCGGGGCCCGGGCCAGGGCGTGGCCCGAAGGGGCGGTGCCGGCCGGGGTGCTGACGGTGCGGGGGCTTGCGGACGTACGGGCGCTGCGGGCGGCGGTGGACGGCGGGGCCCGGGAGGTGGTCGTCGTCGGTGCCGGGTTCGTCGGGGTGGAGCTGGCGTCGTCGCTGAGCGGGCTGGGGGTGCGGGTGACGCTGGTGGAGCCGGCCGGGGCGCCGCTGCGGGGGCTGGGCCGGGCGGTCTCGGAGATGGTGGCCGGGGCGGCGCGCCGGGCAGGGGTGGTGGTGCGGCTGGGGACCGGCGTACGGGGGTTTCGCGCCGGTGGCGGCTGGGTCAGTGCGGTGGAGCTGGCCGACGGCGGTGTGCTGCCCGCGGACTGTGTGGTGGTGGCGATCGGGATGGTGCCGGCGACGGGGTGGCTGGCGGGGGCGGGGCTGGCGCTGCCGGGCGGGCGGATCCACTGTGACGAGCGGCTGTTCGCGCGGGCCGCGGGGGAGCCGGGGGTGCCGGGGGCGCCCGATCCGGGCGTGGTGGTGGCCGGGGACGCGGCGTGGTGCGATGCGGTGCGCACGGCCGAGGGGCCGGTGGCGCTGGAGCACTGGAGCAATGCGGCCGCGCAGGGTGAGCTGGCGGCGGGCAATCTGCTGGCCGGTCCGGCGGCGGCCGAGCCGTACGACCATGTGCCCTCGTTCTGGACGACGGCGTTCGGACTGCGGATCAGGTCGGTCGGGCTGCCGGGCAGCGGTGAGCGGGCCGTGGTGGAGGCGGGGGATCCGGCCGAGGGGGCGGTGCTGGTGGCGCACTACGGCCGGGGCCGGCTCGTGGGTGCGGTGAGTGTGAACCAGGGGCGGTCGCTGGCGGCGTACGCGGGGCGGCTGCGGGCGGAGCGGGGTGCTGGTTCCGGTTCCGGTTCCGGTTCCGGTTCCGGGGAAAACAAAACCTCGGGAATGTGAACCCGTCGTTAAGTTTCCCATTACCACGGAAGCTTTGGATTAATACCTTCCGGATTCGATTGGGTCACGTGACCTATCGCACATTCCCGTGACGCTTCTCATTCGGCTCTGGTAACGTTTTTGTCGCGCCCCTCGGAGGGGCGTGCAGGCCTTGCGGGGGTCACGACGAGGTGCTCGCCGGAGAGAGCTGGGCCTGTTCCTGCTCAGGCAGGTTTTCGGGGGATCATTCGCTACGGGGGATGGCATGTGTAGCACCTTCAGCGACATCTGAACCGGTTTCTGGAATCGGGCCTTCCCGCAGGTGGGAAGCGGTTCCCGGTCTTCTTTGTCCCTAGGTCGAACCCGCCGTCGCGGCGGTGTTCGCCGCTCGCCGGGCCTTCCGGCATGAATTCCCGAGCTCTTTGTGGGAATGGGCTGAGGTAATCCGCCCGGCTTTTCTCGGGATTCTTCATGTCTCCGTGGTGGCCTGTTTCCGTTCATGCATTCCGGTGCCGGGCTCCGTGCTCCCGCCGGAGGGTGAAGTACGTCTCCAGGTAATTTCCGCTGCAGTTCTCCTGCATTTTCCATTGCTGGAAACGGCCGCACCCGCCGTGTGTGCCGTGTGTCCACAGTGCTCAGAAACGAGGAAAGAATCATGCAGAACCCCTTCGAGACAGAGCAGATCCACGACATCGTGCGAGAGGGTCTGGCGCAGGTGCTGGGCAGCGCCGTCGACGAGATCACCGCGGACGCCACCCTCGTCGCCGACCTCGGTGCCGAATCCCTCGACCTGGTCGAGTTCCGCTTCGAGATGGAGACCAGGCTCGGCGTGGCCCTGCCCAAGTCGAACGTGCTCGACCTGCTGGCGGCGGCGCTCGGCGGCTCGGAGCAGCTCTACGACGAGCGCGGCGGCATCACCGAGCTGGCCGCCGAGGTGCTGCGGCGCAGCGCCTTCGGCTACTCCGCCGAGCAGGTGCACGCCGGGATGCGCCCGTACGAGGTCGCCGGGGCGGCCACCAGCGCGCACTGGGCCGCCTTCACCCACCGGATCTTCGACCACCTTCCCGAGGCCTGCACCGAGTGCGCCGCCGACAAGGCGCAGATCGCCCCGTCCGGCAAGGTCCGGTGCGCCGGCTGCGGCGCGGCGCCGGAGCCGGCCACCGGCGACGAGGTGATGGCGGACGGCGTCCGTGCGGCGCTCGAGGCGCTGGGGCACGCCCAGCCCGTCGGCTGACACGGCGGAGAGCCGCAGATGCCGCTCGTCGTGCGAAAGGAACGCAAGTGAACCCCCAGATACCCGCCGGGGCCGGTCATGAGGTCGTGGTGACCGGGCTCGGCCTGGTGGCCGGCCGGCTGACCGACCCCGAGTCGTTGTTCGACCATCTTGCGCAGGGACACACCCTCATCACCGAGCACCCGCTCCACAGCGAGTGGGGCGTGCCCTGCGCCGCCTCCGCGCATATCGACCCCCACGTCCGGCGGGAGATCGAGGACGCGCTGCCCGAGGAGGCCGGGCCGCTGGGTCCCGCCGGGACGCTCGCCTGGCACGCCGCGGCCCAGGCCTGGGAGCGCAGCGGCCTGCCCCGGCGGCTGGAGACCGAGCGCGGCGGCGTCTTCCTCGCCTGCAACCGCATGGTCATGGAGCCCGCCGAACTCGCCGGCCTGGCCCGCCATGTGGACTTCGAGGACGGCGCACTGGACCTGGACGCCTACCTGGCGGCGGACGAGACCGATCCGCGGCGCCACGAGCGGATCCAGCCGGACACCGCCACCGTGCGGCTGGCCGACTACTTCGGCGCGGCCGGCGTCCTGGAGACCCACGCGGACGCCTGTGCCGCGGGCGGTATGGCGATCGGCAGCGCGTACCGCTACCTCCGCAGCGGAGCGCTGGACGTGGCGCTGGCCGGCGGCGCCGAGAGCCTGACGACGCTCACCTCGGTGGCCGCCTTCTACGGGGTCGGTGCGCTCGCCCCCTCCGGCGGGCGGGACGCCGGCCGCATCAGCCGCCCCTTCGACAAGGACCGCTCGGGCTTCGTCATCGGGGACGGCGCCGCCTTCCTCGTACTGGAGTCGCGGGCGCACGCCGAGGCCCGCGGCGCGCGGATCCTGGCCCGCGTCGCCGGGTACGCGGGGGTGGCCGAGGCCGTGAAGATGACGTCCAGTTCGCGGGACGGCTCGGACTACGCCGAGTGCATCCGGGCCGCGCTCACGGACGCCGGGCTCAGCCCGGGCGACATCGACCACGTCAACGCGCACGGCACCTCGACCGAGGCCAACGACACCTGTGAGGCCGCGGCGCTGCACACCGTCTTCGGGGAGCGGGCCGCCCGTATCCCGGTCACCGGCAACAAGTCCGCCATGGGGCACTCCCTGGCGAACAGCGGGGCGGCCGAGGCGGTGCTGTCGGTGCTCAGCCTGCAGCGGCAGTCCGTGCTGCCGACCCTCAACTTCCGCGAACCGGACGCGGTGACGCGCGGGCTGGACATCGTCACCGAGCGCCGCGCGGTGCCGGTTAGCGCCGTGCTGTCGAACTCCTTCGGCTTCGGCGGGCAGAACTGCTCGCTGGTCCTGGCCCGGGCGCGGTGACGGCGATGACGAACCTCGACGCGGTGCGGCTGACCGCACCCGGCTTGTACACGGCGGCGGGAGCGGACCCGGCCGCCCTGTGGGAGGCGCTGGCGGCCGGCAGGGACACCGGCCGGCCGGGCGGGATCCCGGCGGGCCCCTGGCCCGGTGCGCACACCGTCTTCCCCGTCGACGACCCCGATGCCGCGGCCCTGGGCGTGCACCGAAGGGTGCTGCGGACGTCGGAGAAGCAGGCCCGCATGGCGCTTTACGGGGCCCGGCTGTCCTTGGGCGGCCAGCCGGCCCCGGTGGGCGGTGAGCGCTGGGGGCTCTACCTCGGACTGCCCACGGTGGACGAGGAGCTGCTGCGGTTCGAGGCGCTGGACGGGCTGCGCAGGGCCGCCGGCTCGCCCGGTGCGGTGGCGGCGCTCTACGCCCGCGAGGTCCCGCCGTTCAGCGGCCTGTCCCACCTCAACAGCACCGCCGCCGCCCACATCTCGGCCGCGTTCGGGCTGACCGGGGCGATGGCCGCGTACTCGCCGTTCTCCGACGCGGGGCTCCAGGCCCTGATCGACGGGGTGCTCTCGGTCGCCGAGGACGAGAACGAGGCGGCCGTCATCGGGGCGGTCAGCCCCAAGGTCCATCCGCTGCTCTTCCTGCAGTACGAGGAGCTGGGCTGGACCGGGGCCGCTCCGGGCGAGGGGGCCGCCTTCCTCCTCGCCGCGCGGGCGCGGGGCGGGCCCGACCGGGCACCGGCGGCCCGGCTGGCCGGCTACGGGCGGGCGTTCGGCGCGGCCGGCGCGGACCGTACGGAGGCGATCGCCGGGGCCGTGCGGGCGGCGCTGGCGATGGCCGGCACCGACGCGGACGGGATCGGCTGGGTGCTGCCGGACGCGGTGTGGACGGCGGACGGGGCACAGGCCCAGCGCGCCGCGCTCGACCGGGTCTTCGCGGCGGCCGGCCACCGGCCCGCGGCGTTTTGCAGCGCGCCCGCGACCGGTGTGCTCGGCCCCGCCCACCCGCTGGCCCATGTGCTGCTGGCGCTGCACGGACTGGCCGGCGGGCGCCGGCTGGTGGCCGACGGCGGCGCGGTGCGGGAGGAGGCGCTGCCGGTGCCCCGGGCGCTGGCGCTGGCGTGCGGTGCGCGCGGCCAGGTGTGCGCCGTCGTACTGGAAGGAGTGGGGGCATGAGCCGCCGTGTCGTGGTCACCGGAATGGGCGCCGTCTGCGGGCTGGGCCTCGACTGGCGGACGCTGTGGGAGGGGCTGTGCGAGGGGCGCTCGGCGATCCGCGCCTGGCACCTGCCCGGTGTCGAGGACTTCCCCGTGCGCTATGCGGCGCCCGTCGATGACGCGGAGTTCGCGCGGCGGTACGGCGCCGACGACGGCCTGGACCGGCCGATGGAGCGGCGGGCACGGTTCGGTCTGGCGGCCGCCGGGCAGGCGCTGGCCGACGCCGGACTCGCCGCGGGAGGCGATACCGCGCGAGGGCCGGGCCGGATCGGTACGGCGGTCGGCTCCGGCGTACCGGAGCGCGATCCCCACGAGCTGCTGCACGCCATCGGCGCCGACGGGCAGCCCAGTTGGCGGGCGCTGTACGCCCGCCGCGCCGAACTCGACCGCGGCAGCGGCCTGTTCTGCACCAATGACGCGCTGGCCGCCGCGATCGCCGGCCGCCACCGGCTGCGCGGGCCCGCGCTCAACTTCAGCACCGCCTGCGCGGGCGCCACGCACGCCATCGGCCACGGCTTCCGCATGATCCGGCGCGGGGAGGTGGACGCCATGCTGGTGGGCGGCGCCGACTCGGTGCTGAACCTGCCGACGATGACGGGCCTGCACCTGCTGGGCGCCCCGTCGACGTCCGAGCTCTTCGGGGACCGGCTGTGCCGGGCCTTCGACCGGGACCGCAGCGGTCTGGTCGCCGGGGAGGGCGCGGCGATGCTGGTGCTGGAGAGCGAGGACAGCGCCCGGCGGCGCGGTGCGCCGATCTACGCGGAGGTCGCCGGTTTCGGCAGCTCCCTGGACGCGTACCAGGTCACCGCCCCGCATCCGGAGGGCCGGGGCGCCGCGCTGGCGATGAGCCGGGCGCTCGCCGACGGCGGGGTGGCGCCGGGCGAGGTGGTCTCGGTCAACGCGCACGGCACCTCCACCCCGCTCAACGACCCGATCGAGACCCGCGCGATCAAGGACGTCTTCGCCGCGGGCGGGCACTACCGCACGCTCGCGGTCACCGCCAGCAAGACCGCCCTCGGCCATCTGATCGCGGCGGCCGGCGCGCCCGAACTCATCGCCACGGTGCTGTCCGTACGCGACGGCATCGTGCCCCCGACGCTGAATCTGGAGAACCCGGATCCGGCCTGCGACCTCGACTACGTCCCGGACAAGGCCCGGCACCAGGAGGTGCCCGTGGCAGTGAGCAATTCCTTCGGCTTCGGCGGACTCAACGCCAGTCTGGTGGTGCGCGGTTATGACCTCTGACCTGACCCTGACCAACATCGTGGTGACCGGTATCGGCGCGGTGCTGCCCACCGGGCGCGGGCCGAAGGCCCTGTGGTCGGCCTGGCGCGAGGCGCAGCCCGCGCTCTCCCCCTACCGCGACCCCTACGTACGGACCCGGAAGATCACCCACTTCGGGCATGTCCCCGACGAGCTCCAGCAGCAGAGCCGGGAGAGCGTGCCCCACAAGCTGCGGAAGTTCGGCACGGCGTTCACCTTCAACGCGGTGCTCGCCGCGCAGGACGCCATGGCGGCGGCGGGCGAGAGCTGGCAGGCGATCCCGGAGGAGCGCCGCGGGCTGTACGTCGCCCAGGACGACTCCACCGAGCTGAGCGCCGCGGCCTTCCACAAGGCGCTCGACAAGGCCCGGTCGGACACCTCGCCGCAGGCGGGGGCGGATCTGCAGCGGCTGGTGGCGGAGGCGTTCGGCAACGCGGCCACCTTCAACCCGTTCACCGTCATCCGCGCGCTCAACAACAACACCCTCGCGATGATCAGCATCGCCCAGCGGTTCCGCGGCGACTGCGCCGCCTTCGTCCAGGACGCCGGCGCCGCGCTCGGGGCGCTGCAGCGGGCCGCCTTCACCCTCCGCCAGGGGCACTGCGACACCGCCCTGGTGGTCGGTGCGGGAAGCTACAACGAGCCGCTGAAGCTCGCCGCGCAGTACCGCGCCGGGCATCTGAGCGCGGGCGGCGCCGGCGGCGCGGCGGTGCGCAGCTTCGACGCCGAGCGGGACGGCACGGTCCTCGCCGAGGGCGCGGTGGCGCTCGTACTGGAGCGGGCCGACGACGCCGCGCGGCGCGGCGCACGGCCGCTGGTGGAGTTCCTGGGGGCCGCGCTGCGGCCGGCCGTGGACGGCGGCATCGGCCCGTCCGCCCTCGCCGAGGGGCCGCGCGGGCTGCTGGCCGCCCATGGCCTGGCGCCCGACACGCTGGGCGCGGTCCTCGCCGACGGCAAGGGCACCCTCGCCCATGACGCCGCCGAGGCCGAGCTGCTGCGGGCGCTGCTGAAGGACAGCGGTGTCCCGGTCGGTTCGCTGCGCCCGGTCACCGGCACGCTGGGCGCCGCCGGGCCGCTGGCGGAACTGGCCCTGGCGCCGCATCTGTTCGCCCACGGCGAGCTGCCGCCGATCGCGCATCTGCGCACCCCGCCCGACGACGGCACCGACTTCGTCATGGACGCGCCCAGGAAGCGCCGGATCGACTCCGTGCTGAGTCTGCACAGCACCTTCAACGGGTTCGCGGGCGCGCTGCTCGCCCAGCGGCCGCACACGCCCTGACGCACGAGGGGACCACCACCATGTCGCAGTTCACCACGTTCGTGCAGCCCCGGATGGGGCGGATCCTCACCGCCCTGGGGCTGGACGTCGAGTACGTCCACGGCGCCGGCAACACCCTCCACTACCGCGACGAGCGGGGCGAGGACGTCCCGGTCCTCGACCTGATGGGCGGCTACGGCTCCCTGATCCTCGGCCACAACCACCCCGAGCTCGTCGCCCACGCCCGGCAGCTGCTGGACCGCAACACGGCCGTCCACGCGCAGTTCTCGCTGCGCGGCGGGGCCGGCCGGCTCGGCGCCGCGCTCAGCGACGCCGTCCGCCGGGAGACCGCGGCCAAGGAGCCGTACGTCGCGACCTTCGGCAACAGCGGCGCGGAGGCCGTCGAGGCGGCCGTCAAGCACGCCGAGCTGGTCCGGGTGCGGCAGGCCGCGGCGCTCGCCGACGAGATCGCGGGGAACGCGGCGGCCGCACGGGAGGCCGTCCGCCGCGGCGAGGCCGCCCTCGACCCGGACGCCCTGCGGCACCCGGCCGTCCGCGACCGGGCGCCGCAGGACGGGGGCATCGACGGCCTGCTGGCGGCGGCCGAGGCCCACAACGCGGCGGCGCTCGCCACCCGGCCGCTGTTCCTGGCACTGGAGCGCTCCTTCCACGGCAAGCTCGTCGGCAGCGTCCAGCTCACCTACAACAGCGGCTTCCGCGCCCCGTTCCAGAACCTCGGGGCGCGGGTGCGCTTCGTGCCCGCGGACCGGCTCGAACTGCTGGCGGGGATCGCCGACGAGGAGCGGGTGGTCCTGCTCGACACCGAGCTCGACGCCGGGCGGGTCCGGGTCGTCGAACGCCCGCTGCCGGTCATCACCGCGTTCCTGGCCGAGCCGGTGCAGGGCGAGGGCGGCATCCACGCGCTGACGGCCGAGCAGGGCAGGGCCATCCGGCTGTTCTGCAACAAGGCCGGCGCCCCGCTGATCCTCGACGAGGTGCAGAGCGGCCTGGGCCGCTGCGGCGCGTTCCTGGCCAGCTCGCTGATCGGGCTGCGCGGCGACTACTACGCGCTGTCCAAGTCGCTCGGCGGCGGGCTCGCCAAGATCTCCGCCATGCTGGTCCGCCGGTCCCTCTACCAGGGCGAGTTCGACATCATCCACAGCTCGACCTTCGCCATGGACGACTTCTCCTCGTCCCTCGCGCACCGGGTCGTCGAGCTGCTGGAGGCGGACGACGGGCGGCTCTACCGCCAGGTCACCGAGCGCGGCGAGCGGCTCACCGAGATGCTGGGCGGGCTCCGGGCGGCCTACCCCGACGTCATCGAAGACGTCCGCGGCAAGGGCCTGTTCATCGGCCTGCAGCTGCGCGACCAGGCCGGGGCCCGCTCCATGGTGCTGCGCGGCAGCGCCTACACCGGCTCGCTCGGCTATCTGCTCGCCGGCTACCTGCTGCGCCAGGAAGGCATCCGGATCGCACCGACCGGCAGCGCCGGCAACGTGCTGCGCATCCAGCCGTCCGCGTACCTCACCGACGAGGAGATCGAGCAGCTGCGCGGGGCGCTGGAGCGGCTCTGCCGCATCCTGCGCTACGAGGACACCCTGCACCTGGTCCACCCGGCCAGTGACCGCACGATCCCCAAACCCCGCGCGGAGATCAGGGACTTCCGGGGGGCGCTGCCCGGATACGAGCAGGACGAGCGGCGCGCGGCGACCGGGCCGGTGCGCAAGGTGGCCTTCCTCAACCACCTCATCGAACCGGCGCATCTGCGGCAGGTGGACCCGGCGCTCGCCGACCTCGGTGACGCGGCGCTGCGCTCCTTCGTCCTGGGCATGGACCCGGTCAAGACGGCGGCGCCCTACCCCGGGGTGCGGATCGACTCGCCGCTCGGCAGCGCCGTCGAGTTCGCCCTCTATCCGCTGATGGCTGGCTCCGAGCAGATGGGCGGCTACCTCGCCTCGGGGGATGTGGCGGGGATCCGGGCGGACATCGAGGAGCGGGTGCGGGCGGCCCGCGACGACGGCTGCGTGGTGGCGGGCCTGGGGATGTACACCTCCATCGTCACCGCCAACTGCACCTCGCTGCGGGTCCCGGGCATCGCGCTGACCTCGGGCAACGCGCTGACCGTGGCCATGGGCGTACAGGCGATGGAGCGGGGCGCGGCGGACCGCGGCTGGCGGGTCGAGGACGCCACGCTGGCCGTGGTCGGCGCGGCCGGCAACATCGCCTCGGTCTACAGCCAGCTCTTCGCCGAGCGGCTGGGCCGGATCGTGCTGGTCGGCAGCCGGCGGGACGGCTCGGCCAGGCGGCTGCAGCACACCGTGCACGGCATCTACCAGGAGTGCTGGGCGCGGATCGCGGACGGCGGCGAACTGACCGGGATCCCGGCGCGGCTGGCCGAGGAGCCGCTGATCACCAAGTGGCTGGCCGAGGGGCCCGCCGAGGACGCGGGCCGGGGCCGGGAGATCGCCGCGTATCTGCAGGAGCGTTACGGCAGTGACCCGTTCCTGACCGTCACCCAGGACAGCGCCGCCCTCAGGGACGCGCAGCTGGTGCTGTGCGCGTCCAACAGCCCCGAACCGTTCCTGACCGGCGAGCACTTCGCGCCGGAGACGGTGATCTGCGACATCGCCGTACCCAGCAACGCCGTCGCGGGCCTGGCCGAACAGCGGCCCGACCTGGCGTACATGCTCGGCGGCATCGTCGCCACCCCCCACGGCGAGAGCCTGCACCCCTCGGCGCGCGCCTTCCTGCAGGCCGGCCAGCTGTTCGCCTGCATGGCGGAGACCGCCCTGATGGGCCTGGCGGGCCTCGACCACCACTACTCCTACGGGAACATCAGCCGCCAGCAGGTCATCGACATCGCCGCACTGGCCAAGGCCCACGGACTGCGGCTCGCCGACTACAAGAGCGCCCACTCGGTCTGAGAGCGGGCCGCACCGACACGGGAGGACACCATGGAATACGAAGGCCAGGTGGCGCTGGTGACCGGCGGCAGCCGGGGCATCGGCCGGGCGATCGCCGTGCGGCTGGCACGGGCCGGCTGCGACATCGCGCTCAACTACCGCAGCTCGACCAGGGAGGCGGAGCAGGCCGCCGAAGAGATAGCGGGGCTCGGCCGCAGGGTCGAGCTCTTCCAGGGGGACATCTCCGATCCCGATGTGCCGCAGAGGATCGTCAGCGGCGTACGCGGCTCCTTCGGGCGGCTCGACGTGCTCGTCAACAACGCCGGGATCATCCGCGACGAGCTGCTGGTCAACCAGAGCCTCAAGGACATCGAGGAGGTCCTGGCCACCAACCTGACAGGGCCGATGCTCACCGTGCAGGCCGCCGCACCCCTGATGCTGCGCCGGCGCTACGGCCGGATCGTCAACATCTCCTCGTCCGCCGCCTCCAAACCCGGCCGCGGCCAGTCCAACTACGCGGCGGCCAAGGGCGGTCTGGAGGCGTTCACCAAGGCCATGGCCGTGGAGCTGGCCTCCCGCGGGATCCTGGTCAACGCCGTCGCCCCCGGGGTGATCAACACGGCGATGACCGACGCCCTCCGCAGCCACGGCCAGGACGAGATCATGCGCCGGCTGCTGGTGAAGAGCTACGCCGAACCCGAGACGATCGCCGACGCCGTGGCGTACCTCGCCAGCCCCCGCAACACGTACACCACGGGCGAGGTCCTGCACGTCGACGGCGGACTGAAGATGGCGTGAGGGGGCCGGACATGAACGCACGCACCGAAGAAGGCGAGCGGCCGGGCGGGCGGGGGCGGCCCGGCGAACTGGCGGGCAAGGTCGCCGTGGTCACCGGCGCCGCCCAGGGCATCGGCCGCGAAGTGGCCCTCCTGCTGGCCGGGTCCGGCGCGGACCGCCTGATCCTGCTGGACCGGGAGGCCGGCCACCTGGAGACGGTCGCCCAGGAGGTCCGCGCGCTGGGCGCGGCCGCCGTGGCCGTCGCCGCCGACCTGCGCGACCGCGACCTGGTCCGCGGCCGGCTGCGCGCCGAACTGCGGGCGGCCGGGCGGCTCGACATCCTCGTCAACAACGCCGGAGTGGCCGACGAGAACGGCCCCGACGACGAGACCACCTGGCTGCGGGTGCTCGACATCAACCTCCACGGCACCTTCGCGGTCACCGCCGCCTGCCTGGAGTACCTCGTCGACCAGGGCCGCGTCGTCAACGTCTCCTCCATCCTCGGCAAGGCCGGCAAGATGCGGAACACCGCGTACTGCGCCTCCAAGCACGGCCTGATCGGCTACACCAAGGGCCTGGCCCTCGATCTCGCCGCCCGCGGGATCACGGTCAACGCCGTACTGCCGGGCTGGATCGACACCCCCATGCTCCGCCGTGAACTCGCCGCCCAGGCCGACGAGATCGGCGCCGACCCGGCCCGGATGCTGCGCCAGGCGCGCAAGGGCATCCCGCTGCGCCGGCTCGTCGAGGCGCGGGAGGCCGCCGAGCTCGTCGGCTTCCTGGTGTCCGGGCGCGCGGGGGCGATCACGGCGCAGAGCCTGACCGTCGACGGGGGGTACACCCGTGGGATGTAGCCGCTGGCTGCGCCGGCTGGGGCCGCAGCCGGCCGGCGCCGCCCGCGTGGTGTGCTTCCCGCACGCGGGCGGCGGCGCGGGCGCCTACCGGCCGCTGGCCCGGGCCCTCGCCGCCGCCCCGGGCACCGCGGGCGGGTGCCCGCACGAGGTGCTGGCGGTGCAGTACCCGGGCCGCCACGACCGCGTCGGCGAGGCGCGGATCGAGGACCTGAGGCGGCTGGCGGCCGGGGCGCACGAGGCGCTGGCGCCGCTCACCGGCCGGCCGCTGACGCTGCTGGGGCACAGCATGGGCGCGCTGGTGGCGTACGAGGTGGCCCGGCTGCTGGAGCGGGCGGGGACGCCGCCGGTGCACCTGCTGGTCGCCGGCGCCTGGGCGCCGGCCCGGGTCGGCGGCGGCACCGTCCACCTGCGGGACGACGCCGCCCTCATCGAGGAGATCCGCCGGACCGAGGGCACCGACCCCCGGCTGCTGGCGTCCCCGGAGCTGCTGGCCGCGGCCCTGCCCGTGGTGCGCGGCGACTACAAGGCCGTGGAGACCTACCGGCACCGTCCGGGCCCGCCGCTGCGCACGCCCCTGACCGCACTGGTCGGCGACGCCGATCCGCTGGTGAGCATCGAGGACGCGGCCGCCTGGCGCGAGCACACCACGGGGGACTTCCGGCTGCGGATCCTGCCGGGCGGCGGCCACTTCGCGCACCGCGAGCACTGGCCGCAGGTCGTGGCCCAGCTCACCGGTCAGGCCCGGGGAGCGGCCTCACACCGGCAGTGAGCGGTGCGGCCAGCGGGCCCGCGCCTGTTCCTGGGAGCGCATCGTCGCCAGCGTCAGCAGGCCGCGCGTACGGCCGGTCTCCAGGAGGTCGGGGAGCGCGGGCAGCGGGGCGAGCGCGGCGATGTCGTCCAGGACGAGGGTGAGTGGTGGGTCGAGCCGACCGTCAGATGACCGTTCGGCCATGCGGCGGCCGTGCTCGACCACGCTTGAGAGGAGTGCGGTGAGCAGCGGCATCGCACCCGGGTCGGTACGCGGATCCTCGACGGGCTCGCCTACCACGTACAGCGTTCCCCCCTCATCGATAAATGATTCGAGAATGACCGAATCCGCTCGAAGTGGATTGCACGCGTCCCGGATATGGAGCGAGGAGAGGGCGGTCAGCGCACGCTCGACCAACTCCGTGGCCAGCTCCCGGCGTTCGGCGTGCGCGGTGAGCACCGACTCCAGCTCCCCGGCCTGACCGCCGGCCGCCTTCGGGCTGGTGCGCAGGATCCGTACGGGCTCCTGGGCGCTGCCCGGGGCATGGGCCCAGCGGTGCAGCTGGCGGAACGGGCGGCCGTCCACCGCGGCGGCGTGCAGCCAGCAGCGCAGCAGGGTCTGGGCGGCGTCCGCGACCGCCGAGTCCAGCGCGCCGGAGGGCCGTACGGGGGCGAGCAGCGCGGCGGCACGGGCGGCGGCGGTGGCCGGGTCCTCGCAGCCGGAGGCCGGCGACCAGCGCAGCCGGGCCGGGGTGTCCAGGCGGTGCGTGGGGTCGTAGGTCAGCAGCGGGCCGAGCTTGGCGCGGGCGTCCTTGGTCTCGGACCAGAGCGCCGGGTCGGTGGTGGCGACGATCAGGGGGCCGGCCGCGGCGGTCGCGGTGGCCACAGCCGCGGCGAGGGCCCCGGCCCGGCCGGAGGCGGTGAACTGCACCCGGGGCAGGGCCGGTTCGCCCAGCGGGCCGGGGGCGGCCGGGGAGCCGGTGCGCTGCTCCGGGACCGGCCCGGCGGGGGCGGCGGCGCCGGCGGGGGCGACCGGGACGGCCGGGGCGTCCTCGGCGGGTGCGGCCAGGGCCGCCCGCGCGGCCCGTGCCGCCGCCAGCGCCTCCCGGTCCTCGCGGGCCTCCCGCTCGGCCTCCCGTACGCCGCGCTCCGCCTCCCCGGCCGCCCGCGCGGCCCTGGCCGCCTCGTCCTTGGCCTTCGCCCGCCGCGCGGCCCGTACGGCGCGGTAGCGGGTCACCGTCCCCATCGTGAAGATGGTCAGCACCAGCAGCACCAGCAGCTCGCCGATGAGGATGCCCCAGAACAGGCCGTACCCGGAGAGCTGGCCCTTGGGAGTGCCGGGCCAGGCGCCGGCCATGTCGTGCGGCGCGGCGGCGAGATGGCGCAGCGCCACCGGCGTACCGGGGTAGCTGACGCCGTCGGGCCAGGCACCGTGGGCGAACAGACCGGCCAGCCCGGTCGCCGTCCACACCAGCACGGTCAGGCCCAGCAGGAAGGCGAGCAGGCCGACCAGCAGGGAGTCCGGGATGCCGCGCCCCGGGCCGTCGTGCGGATCGCGGTAGCCGCGGCCGCCGCGCCGTCCGTCGTCGTATCCGCGCCTCACGCCACCGTCTCGCTCGACTCGTCTCTCCACTGGCGCTCCATCGCGATCGCCTCCGCGCGCGCCTCGGCCTCGGCGTCCGCCGCCGCCTCCAGGGCGCGTGCCTCGTCGGTCGGCATCGCGGACGACTCGGTCATCGCCCGGTCGGTGAAGACCAGCGGGCGTTCGGCCTCGGTGATCAGGTGTTTGACGACCTGGACGTTGCCGTTGACGTCCCAGACCGCGATGCCGGGAGTGAGGGTCGGGATGATCTCCACCGCCCAGCGCGGCAGGCCCAGCACCCGTCCGGTGGCCCGTGCCTCGTCGGCCTTCTGCGCGTAGATGGTCCGCGTCGAGGCCATCTTGAGGATCGCCGCGGCCTCCCGTGCGGCCGCCCCGTCCACCACGTCGGACAGGTGGTGGACGACCGCGACGAACGACAGGCCCAGCCGGCGGCCGAACTTCAGCAGCCGCTGGAACAGCTGCGCCACGAACGGCGAATTGATGATGTGCCAGGCCTCCTCGACCAGGAAGATGCGTTTCTTCCGGTCGGGGCGGATCCAGGTGTGTTCCAGCCACACCCCCACGATCGCCATCAGGATCGGCATCGCGATGGAGTTGCGGTCGATGTGCGAGAGGTCGAAGACGATCAGCGGCGCGTCCAGGTCGATGCCGGCCGTCGTCGGCCCGTCGAACATGCCGCGCAGGTCACCGTCGACGAGCCGGTCGAGGACCAGCGCCACGTCCAGGCCCCAGGCCCGCACATCGTCTATGTCGACGTTCATCGCCTCGGCGGACTCCGCCTCCGGGTGCCGCAGCTGCTCGACGATGTCGGTCAGGACGGGCTGGCGGCTGGTGATCGTCTCGACCACGTAGGCATGGGCGACCTTCAGGGCGAAGCCGGAGCGTTCGTCCAGACCGTGGCCCATCGCGACCTCGATGATCGTCCGCAGCAGGGCCAGCTGGCCGGTGGTGGTGATCGACGGGTCGAGCGGGTTGAGGCGGATACCGCCGTTGAGGGCGGCCGTCGGGTCCAGCCGGATGGGAGTTATGCCCAGCTCCTGGGCGATGAGGTTCCACTCGCCGACGCCGTCCTCGCCCTGCGCGTCCAGGACGACGACCTGCCGGTCGCGGAACCTCAGCTGCCGCAGGACGTACGTCTTCTCCAGCGCCGACTTGCCGTTGCCGGACTCGCCGAGCACCAGCCAGTGCGGCGCCGGCAGCTGCTGTCCGTACAGCTGGAACGGGTCGTAGATATAGCCCTTGCCGCTGTAGACCTCGCGGCCGATGATCACGCCGGAGTCGCCGAGACCGGGGGCCGCGGTCGGCAGATAGACCGCCTGGGCCTGGCCGGTGGAGGTGCGTACGGGCAGCCGGGTCGTCTCCACCTTCCCGAACAGGAAGCTGGTGAACGCCTCGGTGAGCGCTCCGAGCGGATCGTGCAGGGCCATGACGTACGCGCCTCCCAGCGGCTTAGCGGCGGATCCCGGTCGCGAACGGCAGGGTGTTGACGAACGCCCGGTGGTGCTCGCGGTCGCACCACTCCAGCTTGAGGTAGGACTTGCCGGCCGAGGCGCGGATGGTGCGCTTGTCGCGGGCGAGCGCCTCGGGCGAGCGGGAGGAGACCGTGATGTAGCCGACGAGGTTGACGCCGGCCGCGCCGGAGGCGAGGTCCTCGCCGCGCTGGTCGACCCGCCCGTGGTGGGCCACGTCCCGCGGGTCGACCACCCGGTTCATCTTCGCCGCCCGGCTGGCCTCGGCGTCGTCGTTGGTCTTCTCCGTCAGCATCCGCTCGATGGCGATCTCGGTGGGCTCCAGGTCCATGCAGACCGCGACGGTACGGATCACGTCCGGGGTGTGCACCAGCAGCGGCGCGAGGAAGTTGACGCCCACCGGGGTCAGCGGCCACTCCTTGACCCAGGCGGTGGCGTGGCACCACGGCGCCCGCGTCGACGACTCCCGCGTCTTGGCCTGCAGATACGTCGGCTCCATCGCATCGAGCTCGGCCGGCCAGGCGTTGCGCTTGCTCATCGCCTGGATGTGGTCGATGGGGTGGTCCGGGTCGTACATCGAGTGCACGAGGGAGGCGAGCCGGGCCTGGCCGAGGGGCTGGCGCACCCGGATGTCGGCCTCCGCGAGCCGGGCGCAGATGTCGGTCAGCTCACGGGCCATCACGACCGCGAGCCCGGCGTCCCGGTCGAGCTTGCGGCGCAGCAGCCCGCCCTGGTGCATCCGGGCCGCGCGCGCCATCGTGTGCGCCTCGGCGGCCAGTTCGCGGGTGTAGTGCATACAGGCGACGAGGTAGGCGCGGTGCTGCTCGGAGGAGGTGGAGACCATCGACTGCAGCTGGTCGTAGGAGTCCTGCAGCCAGCGGGGGGAGGCCGTATCGCCGCGCTGGGCGACGTCCTTGGCGTGGGCGTCCGGGTCGGCCGGGAGGGTCCGCGCCAGCATCTGCAGCCGGGTGACGAAGCCGTCCCCGTTGGCGACGTGCTTGAGCAGCGTCCCGAACCGGTCGACGAGCGCCTCCTGGTCCTCGCTGTCGCGCAGCCCGACGCCCGGCCCCTCGATCTCGATGGCGGCCGTGACCGTCTTGCGGTCGGCGTGCAGCAGCACGGCGATCTCGTCCGGGCCGAACGGCGCGGACAGCCAGTTGATCCGCCCGATACCGGGCGGCGGGCCGATCTCGACCTCCCGGCCGTCCAGCCGTACGCCCGCCTCCGCGGCACCGGAGCGGTAGGCCGCGCCGCTGCGGACCGTACGGCGGTAGCTGCGCCGGATCTCGAACCACTTGTAGAACGTACGGCCCTTGTACGGGACGTAGACGGCGGCGAGCCCCAGCATCGGGAAGCCGGTGAGCGTCATGATCCGCAGCGGCAGCATGGGCACCAGCAGCCCGCACATCATGCCGAGGAACGCGCCCGCGATGATCAGCGCGATCTCGCCGGTCTCGCGGTTCTTGCCGACGATGGCGTGGGGCCGGGCACGGCCGATCAGATATGTGCGACGCGGCGCGATCGGGTGGGACTGCGTGCTCAACGCCCATCACCTCCTGCTGTCTTGCCGGTGCGGGCGCTGCTGCCGGGGTGGGGGTTGGTGCGGGGAGCGGGGGCGGCGGGGGGCGTGGCGCGACCGCCGCCGGAGCGGGAGCCGTGGGCCGCCACGCCGCCGGAGACCGCGTCGGCCGGCCGGGACTGGCCGCCCTGCGCCTGGCCGGCGCCGTCCGAGCCGGACGTGCGGGAGCTGTGCGTCTTGATGCCCTGCGAGACCAGCGCGGCCGGCGAGCTGAGGACGGCGGCCGCGGCGTTCTCCGCGCCCCGGCTCATCCGGTTGTTGCGCGACGCGGAGATCTCGTCGCCGAAGCCGGGCACGAAGCGGTAGATCACGGCGCTGGCGAAGATGGCCAGCAGGATGATCGCGAGCCCGGAGACCACGGCGGAGATGGCGTTCGGCCCCTTGTCGGACGACAGCGCCCCGGCGACGCCCAGCACGATCACGATGACCGGCTTCACCATGATCACCGCGATCATGATGCCCGCCCAGCGGCGCACATGCCCCCACATGTTCTTGTCGACCAGCCCGGCGTAGACCACCGTCCCCAGCAGCGCCCCGACGTACAGCAGCGCGGCCCGGATCACCAGCTCCAGCCAGAGCACACCGGCGGCCAGCACGGACACCAGCGACACCACGATCAGCATGATCGGGCCGCCGCCGATGTCGGTGCCCTTCGTCAGCGCCTGCGAGAACGACCCGAAGAAGGTGTCGGTCTGCGCGCCCGTCCCCTTCGCGATGATCTCGGTGACACCGTCCGTCGCCGAGACGACCGTATAGAGGATCAGCGGCGTAAAGGCGGACGCCAGCACCGTCAGCCACAAGAACCCCACCGCCTCACTGATCGCCTCCGTCAGCCGCACCCCCCGCACCGCCCGCTTGGCCACGGCCAGCAGCCACAGCACGAGCGTGAGCACGGTCGAGGCGGCGAAGACGACGGCGTACTGCCGCAGGAAGGCCGCATTGGTGAAGTCCACCTGCGAGGTGGCGTTCACGGCATCGGACAACTTGTCCACGATCCAGGCGGCGGCTTTGGCACAGCCTTTGGCCAGGGAGGAGAGAGGGTCTAGGGGGGTGTTGTCCAAGGGACTGGTGGGGGCCGTGCTGCCCCCCGACTGGTTTCCTTCTGTGCACGAGTGCACGAAGGGGCCTTGGAGCAGGTCGCAGTTCTTGTCGCCCGGCCCTGGGGACGGCTCAGCCATGGCACGTGTCGCAAGCATGAGGGCGAGGGTTTGTACGCTCGCCAGCATGGCGGCGACCGAGACCACACGGCGATGCTTGGATTTACCGGGCATAGGTGAACCCTCCATAGCCTTGGACAGCCTTGGTCATGTCCTGCGCCGATGCGGCGGCCTGATCACGCCCGATTGGAGCGGGACCATCCTTCTGAACGGAATCGGTGACCTTCCAGTCGCCGCCCGTCCACTTCAGGTCGAACGTGTTCGTGTACCAGCTCTCTGTGACGGGGTTCTGTGACTGCGTGCCTGCAAGGCCGAAGAGGGCGGAGTACCAGACAGAGACCTTGGCTGTGTCGCCCTTGAACAACTCGATCTTTGTGCCGACCGGGTTGGCGCGTGACACGAACGTCATCCCCTTGGGAGCCGTGCCGTCTGGCTTGAGGCCGACCCGTCCTAGGGCCGAGGCGTCGGAGTACGCCTTGTCGAGCCCGCTCTTGCGCGCCGCCGCTGCTGAGGGTGCGTAGACGGCGTCAATGATCGTGTGCCGGCGGTCGGTCTTGTACATACCGTCACTATTGAGCGCCACCACGAAGTTCGCCGCCGCCGACTGAGCCCCCTGCTCCGTCTTCGCGAACCCCGAAGCGATCCCCTCGTTCGTGCTGGTGACCGGTTTGGTGCCGGTGGGGGCCGTGGGGCGGGCGGGGCCGGCTTCGGTGCCCTTTGCGGTGTCGCCGCCCGCGGAGCCGCTGTTGCCGTCTCCGCCGCGGTTGGCGAAGGCGATGGCCGCCAGCAGCAGGACGATCACGCCGACGATCGTGACGAGGTTGCGGCTGGACAGGCCGGCCCGGGACCGGCGTCCCGAGCCGTACAGATCGCCCTCGCTGCCGGGAAGTCTGGTCCGTGTCTGGCCCGTCTCGGGACCACGGTGGCCGTCGCCGCCGTAGCCGCCGTCGTCACCGATGCTCATCGCGCCTGTGCCCCCTCTGCCTCTGCCGCCGTCGCCGTCCGTGCCGTTGTCGTGCCGCCCTCATATGACCGTAGCCGCGCGGGCGGCGGCTCGGGTGCAGTGGTACGAGTACATCTCACGGTGACGGGTCCTCAGATGCGGTGCGGCGGAGGCGAATGGGGGACATGGGCGGCTCTGGGCTGTTTGTACTCATCGGCCGCTCCGCGTGTGCCCTCGCCGTCCCGGAGCCGGTTGGCCCCCGGATCCACCTGTCCCCGCGCGGCGGGCAGCCCAATCGGCCCGCTGGTGGCCGGGGGTGACGAGGGCGCGCGGCGGACTTGGCGGGCCGGGGTGAGGGGGCGTCAGCATGGGGCCTCGGCAGGGAAGGTGCGGCCGGTGGAAGCGAGTGGGGGCACGGGGCGGCGGAGAGATGTCGGGCGGGGGCGCACGGCGGGCGGCCCGGGTTCGGGCGCATGCAGGGGTGCGCGCGGGCGGCGGGGCGGCGGTGGCGGCCGCCGCGCGGTACGGACGGCGTGCCGGACGCCGTGCCGTGGCCGGGGCTAGACCGCCATTCCGTAGACGATGGTGAACAGTGTCCCCAGGGATCCGATGATGAAGACGCCGGTCAGGCCGGCCACGATCAGGCCCTTGCCCTGTTCGGCGCTGAAGGTGTCGCGCAGCGCCGTGGCGCCGATGCGCTGTTTGGCGGCGCCCCAGATCGCGATGCCGAGGCACAGCAGGATCGCCACCGCCATGACCACTTCGACCATCACACGGGCCTCGTTGCCCAGGCTGCCGAACGGGCCCCAGTCCGGGGCGATTCCGCCGATGATGGTGGTGATGTCGCCCTTTTCGGCCGCAAGGAACATGTGTGACATGTGTGCCATGTGTGAACTCACCGCCCTTTATGGGTAGTTGGTTGCCCTCGCCCGTACCGGTGCGGCACGGGCCGGCTTCTATCTTCGCCGACGAAGGCGCCGTCAGAAATCGACTTGGCGTCTTTCTTTGGCGGATCCGATGCGAGTGACGTGCGCCGACGGGCACGCGTACTCCATTGAACCGGCTGGTCTCACCGTGTGTATCACGGGGGATAACCCTGAGCAATGATCATCGGGCCGGGGGCGCAGTGATCCGGGGCCGGGCGCGGGGCGGCTACTTCGGAGCGTGGGACATGGCGAAGATCATGACGAGCGCCACCAGGTGGATGGCGAAGAGGAAGTACGCCACGCGCCACCACAGGTGCCGGTTCATCTGCTTCTGGTCGTTCGGGTCCACGGCTCGCCGTCCTGTTTCGGGGTTCCTGTGCAGTGTCGCTCATCCGGCGGTGCCCCGGGCGCCCCTGTGAGGGGAATCGCGCCCGGGCCGGAGCGCCCCTGCGCCTCCCGTGTGACACAACCCGCAGCGAGCGGCTGGAAAACGGCAGTGAACCGCGCCTGAATGGGGGAGGGTTGTGGGGTGCGGAAATTCTGGGTGGCCGGCGGGCTCGGGGCAGGACTGGTGTTCTGCCTGCTCGGGCTGCTTGTGATCGGTACGTACACGGTGGCGGCCGGGCTGGCCGGGACCGGCGGCCGGGCGCTCGGGCTGGCCAAGGGCGCGGTGCCGGCCGCGTACCAGTCGCTGGTGCAGAAGTGGGGAACGCTCTGCCCGGCGATAAGCCCCGCGCTGCTGGCGGCGCAGCTCTACCAGGAGAGCGGCTGGAACCCGAAGGCGCAGAGCCCGGCGGCCGCGCAGGGGATGGCGCAGTTCATCCCCGGCACCTGGCAGACGCACGGCATCGACGGCAACGGCGACGGCAAGCGGGACGTGTGGGACCCGGAGGACGCGATCCCGTCCGCCGCGTCGTACGACTGCGAGCTGGCCCGTTACGTGAAGCGCGCGCCGGGCAACGACACCCACAACATGCTCGCCGCGTACAACGCGGGGGCGTACCGGGTGATCCAGTACAACGGGGTCCCGCCCTACCGCGAGACGCAGAACTACGTGAAGACGATCACGACCCTGGCGAAGAGCTTCGAGGCGCCGGCCGGCCCGGTGGCGCCGTCGCGGCAGGCCGCGGGCGCCATCTACTTCGCGCAGGACAAGCTCGGCACGCGCTATCTGTGGGGCGGGACCGGCACCGCCGCGCAGGGCGGCCGGTTCGACTGCTCGGGGCTCACCCAGGCCGCGTACCGCTCGGTGGGCATCGAGCTGCCGCGGGTGGCCAACGACCAGTGGAACGCCGGCCCGCACCCCAAGCGCAGTGAGCTGCTCCCGGGGGACCTGGTGTTCTTCGCGTACGACCTGAACGATCCGCGGTCGATCCACCACGTGGGCATCTATGTGGGTGGCGGGTACATGATCAACGCGCCCTACACCGGTGCGGTGATCCGGTTCGACAAGATCGACACACCGGACTACATCGGTGCGACCCGCGTCACCTCGGATGGCGCAAAAGCGCTCCCCAGCGCCAACGCTGCGTGAACATAGGGCCCTGAACTGCAGCGATGAATCAAGCTTCGATAACGTCCTGGTGATCATCCGGTGGAGGGTGGAACGCCCGGGGCGGGCATGGCGTTTCCCTTGCGTGGGGACGTAGCAGCGCTCGAAGCAGCACACGCTCGACGACCACGGGGGTTGGCAGCACACGAAGGCGCTCGCGCGCGCGGAAGATAAGGGGCCTGCGGCAGATGGCTGGACTCGCACTCGAGGGGCCGAACCCCGACGTCGACGTGCTCGACGGCATCAACGGCCTCGCGAAGGACGCCCCCCACTGGGTCAACAAGGCCATGGAGTACATCGGCGAGTACGGCATCATCGCCGCCCTCGCGGTGCTGTGCCTGGTCGCCTGGTGGTCGGCGCGCCGCCGGCCCGGCGCGCCGTCCGCGGTCGCCGGCCTGGTGTGGGCGCCGCTGGCCGCCGGTATCGCGCTGCTGGCCAACATCCCGATCCGGGAGTTCGTCGAACGGCCGCGGCCGTTCAAGGACCACGCCGGGCTGGCAGTGCTCATCCCCGGCAAGAGCGACTTCTCGTTCGTCAGCGACCATGCGACGCTCACGATGGCGGTCGGCGTCGGCCTCTTCGTCGCCCACCGCAAGTACGGCCTGATCGGCATCGCGCTGGCGCTCGCCGAGGGCTTCTGTCGCGTCTACATGGGCGTGCACTACCCGACCGACGTGATCGGCGGCTTCGCGCTGGGCACCGCCGTGGCGCTGCTGCTCGCGCCGCTGGCCCAGGCGCTGCTGGTGCCGCTGACGACGGCGATCGGCCGGTCCGGGCTGGCGTGGCTGGTGCGGACGCCGGGCAGCGAGGCGGAGGACGCCGAGGGCAGCCGGGTGGTCGCCGGATCGGCGCTGCCGAGCGGGCACAAGGAGCGCGACAAGGACCTGGCGGCCTGAGGGCCCCGGGGCCCGGAGAACGGCGGAGCCTGGCGGACGCGGACGGCCCGGACCCCTCGCGGGGGCCGGGCCGTCCGTGTGCCGTGCGCCGGCTCAGAGCGCCTGCGGGAAGGTGCTGAACAGCCGCTGCGGGTCGTAGGTCCGCTTGACCTGGGCGAGGCGGGTGGCGGCGGCGCCGTAGTAGGCGGACTTCCAGTCGGCCAGGCCCGGGTCGGTGTAGTTCTGGTACGCGGCGCCCGACGAGTGCCGGCGCATCGCGTCATGGAAGGAATTGAGCCACGCTGTCCGCGTGCCGGGCGAACCGTTCGCAGGCCAGGACGTCAAGTACTGGGCGAGGAAGCGCGATCCGCGGTGCACGAACGCGGTGTCGGTGCGGCCGACGCGGTTGATCGCACCGCCCAGCGCCGTCAGCGCCACATTGCCGCTCACGCCCTTGCGGCCGCCGCTCTCGATCTGGTCCATCAGGGTGCGGATACCGGTCGCGGACAGCGAGCGGTCGAAGAAGTGCGAGCGGGCCGCGTAGGTCTCGCGGCCGAGCTGGCCGGCGCCGGTGCGGCCGGGCAGCGAACCGGGCATATGGCACTGCGCGGTGGACTTCGACGAGCAGCCCGCGTAGGACTCCATCGCGTCCAGATAGCCGGTCGGGGTGAGGCGGACGGTGGCGGCGGGGCCGGGACCGCCCGGCTGGTCGGCCAGCTTGTCGATGGCGTTCTGCAGCTCGCGGTAGCCGCCCAGGGAGAAGGCCGCGACGGAGACCGCCGGGGTCCCGCCCGGCCGCGCGTCCAGATGGCAGGCGGACCATATCTCGTCGGCCTGCACCGGCCCCCACTTCTGCCAGGACGCCACGACCTTCGCCGCCTTGGCCCACGGCCACGTCATGTACGCCATCACCGCGCGTGGCGCCGGATGCGTACGGAAGCGCAGTTCGGTGACCACGCCGAAGTTGCCGTTGCCGGCGCCGCGCAGCGCCCAGAACAGGTCGGCGTGCTGGTTCTTGTCGCAGTGGACGGTCTTGCCGTCGGCCGTGACCAGCGTCGCGCCGACGAGGCTGTCGCAGGTCAGACCGTACGCGCGGGAGACCACGCCATGGCCGCCGCCGAGGGTGAGGCCGGATATGCCGACGGTGGGGCAGGAGCCCCCGGGTATCGTCACGCCGTGCGACGCCAGCCCCGTGTAGACGTCGATGAGCTTGGCGCCGGCGCCGATGTGGGTGGTGCCCCCGGAGGGCGCGCCGACCTTGGAGAGCGCGGAGACGTCGATGACGAGCTTGCCGTTGCCGCTGGACCAGCCCGCGTAGGAGTGGCCGCCGCTGCGGATGGCGACCGGGGTGTCGTGCCGCTTGGCGAAGGCGAGGCATTCGGCGATGTCGGCCGGGTGCTTGACGTACGCGATGGCCGACGGCTTCAGCGTGTCGTAGCGGGTGTTGTAGAGGCGCCGGGCGGTCGCGTAGGCGGCGTCGGAGGCCCGTATGAGCTGACCGTCCAGGCTCTTGCCGAGCGCGGTCCAGGAGGCCTGGCCGGCGCGGGCACCGGCCGTCTGGGTCCGCGCCGCACCGGCGGCGGCCCCGTTGGCCGAGGTGGCGGACCCCGCGGCCGCCCCGGCGGTCTTGGTGTCGCAGCCGGTGGCCCAGACGACCGAGGTCGCCGCCAGTCCGGTGCCGGCCTGCAGGAGTGTGCGCCGCTTCACTGGGATGAGTCCCCCTCGATGTCTGCGGCCCTGCCCCGGCGGCCGATGGCGGCCGGTGGTCGCGGGGCGCGCCGCGCCGTTGCTTCCCTCCACTAGCCAGATGCCCCAGGGGCGTTGGGGGTTCCCGGAACGGACGGACTCGTTCCAGAGGGCGGCGTCACTCCGGCGGGCACCCGCGGCCGGACCCCTCGGGGGCCTCGGACAGATGGCGCTCCGCGTCCGTGCGCGCCTGTGACCGGGCGCGGCGGGCCGGCCCCCGCCAGCCGCAGGTGCAGCGCGCGGTGCAGAAGGAACCGCGCTCGGTGGTGGAGGTCGTATGAGGGACTCGGTCGGGCACCCGTCCACGCTACGCGCCCCCGCCGCCGTTGCGTGACGAGCCCCCGCAACGGTCGTTGAACGGATCGGTCGACGGAACGTCAGAGGTGGCGTTGGCGGTACGTCCGACCCTCCCGAGCGGACCGGCCGGCCCAGGCCGGTCCCGGAAACGGCGGCCGAGGGGGCTCGTACGCATGGTGGTGCAGGACAGGCGGGGCGGCGCGGCCGCCGTGGCCGTGGCGTGCGGGACGGGGCTGGCCGTCGGGCTGCTGACGACGGGCTGTTCCTCCGAGGGCGCCGCCGCCGACGACCAGGAGCCGTCCGGCCGGCCCGCCGCCGCGGCCGCCGCCGTCCGCGCCAGCGCCGACGCCCTGGTCCGGGCCCGCTCCGCCGAGGTCCGTACGGCCATGGAGACGGTGAGCGGCGGCACCCGCGTCGCCATCCGCGGCACCGGCGGCTATGACTTCACCACCAGCAGCGGGCAGCTGCGCGTCGTGCTGCCCGACCCGGCGGGCGGCCCCAGCGCGGGCCACCAGCCGATCACGGAGATCCTTGCGCCCGGCGCGCTGTTCATGAAGAACCGCGGCGCGGGGGTGCCCGCGGACAAATGGGTACGAGTCGACACCGCCACGCTGGCCGACGGGAATCTGGTCACCGGCGGCGCCACCGATCCGCTGGCCGCCGCCGAACTGCTGCGCGGCGCACGGGACGTGACGTACCAGGGCGACGAGCGGCTGGACGGCGTCGTGGTGCGGCACTACCGGGGCACGACGGACATCGGGACGGCCGCGCGGGCGGCGTCGCCGCGTTCGAGGGACGCGCTGGTCGCCGCGGAGAAAGGGTTCACCACGGACGCGGTGCCGTTCGACGCGTATCTGGACGAGGCCGGGCGGCTGCGCAAGGTCCGCCAGCGGTTCCACTTCGCCAACGGCGCGCCCCAGGGGGCGTCGGTGACCTCCACGACCGAACTGTCCGGTTTCGGGGCGAGGGTCCCGGTCCGGCTGCCGGACCGGGACGACATCTACGCGGGGAAGATCGCTTCCACCGGGCCCTAGCAAGGCCCGGCGGGCACGTGTCGGGGGCGGGTGCCCGGTGGCGGAAATGGTCCTTCCGTGCCATGCGCGGAGCGTCCGGCCGTCCTTACGCTGGTCGGTAACCACCCAAGGCGTGGGAAGGCGCTCGAAGGAGGAGGTGTTGTACGTGGCCGGCCACCGCCCTACGACGGTTCAGGACCACGTAGCCCTCGCCGAGATCGACCTGACGGGTGAGTTGATGATCGCGGCCGCGGCCGCGAGCGAGGATCGGCTCAGCCCGGACCGTATCGACGAGGTGCTGGACGTGGACGGGGACGGCCGCGAGCCGCCCGGCGGGCCGCCGGCGTAGCCGCCGTCAGGTGCGCAGCATCCGCTCGATGGCCTTGGTCGCCTCCTGGACCTTGGCGTCGATGGCCTCGGGGCCCTTGACGGCGGCGTCGGCGACGCAGTGCCGCAGGTGCTCCTCCAGGAGCTGGAGCCCGAAGGACTGCAGGCCCTTCGTGCTCGCCGAGACCTGGGTGAGTATGTCGATGCAGTAGACATCCTCTTCGAGCATCCGCTGCAGTCCGCGGATCTGGCCCTCGATCCGGCGCAGTCGCTTGATGTGAGCGTCCTTCTGCTGTGCGTAGCCGTGGATGCCGGTCTTCGGCGAAGTCGCTGCGGCGTCGGTCACGGTCCGGGCCGCGCTATGGGGTGCGGATTCCGGCTGCGGGGCGGGGCGGGCCGCGGCGGCTGCGGCGGGGCCGTTGGCGTCGGCGTCCGTGGTCGTCATGGCCGTCTCCCGTGGTATCTAGGCGATCTATATACCCCTGGTGGGTATATGGTACCGAACTTTGCGGGCACCTGCGGTACCCCGTGCAGAGCATGCTGCCCGATGGGCGACACTGAGGGAATGCCGGTTAGCAGTGGCTGGATGATGCGCCTAGCATCAACTCGACCGAATCCGATGCACCCCGAGGATTTCACGTGCGCTTTCGTCTGACCCCCAGGGAGACGAGCTTCTACGACATGTTCGCCGCCTCCGCGGACAACATCGTCACGGGCTCCAAGCTCCTGATGGAACTGCTCGGGGCGGACGCCTCCGCGCGGACCGAGATCGCCGAACGGATGCGTGCGGCGGAGCACGCGGGAGATGACGCGACGCACGCGATCTTCCACCAGCTGAACTCCTCGTTCATCACGCCGTTCGATCGCGAGGACATCTACAACCTCGCCTCGTCCCTCGACGACATCATGGACTTCATGGAGGAGGCCGTCGATCTGGTCGTCCTCTACAAGGTCGAGGAGCTCCCGAAGGGCATCGAGCAGCAGATCGAGGTGCTGGCGCGGGCGGCCGAGCTGACCGCCGAGGCGATGCCGCATCTGCGGACGATGGACAACCTCACCGAGTACTGGATCGAGGTCAACCGTCTGGAGAACCAGGCCGACCAGATCCACCGCAAGCTGCTCGCGCACCTCTTCAACGGCAAGTACGACGCCATCGAGGTCCTCAAGCTCAAGCAGATCGTGGACATCCTGGAAGAGGCCGCGGACGCCTTCGAGCACGTCGCCAACACCGTCGAGACCATCGCGGTCAAGGAGTCCTGAGCCCCGGCCATGGACACCTTCGCGCTTGTCGTGACCATTGCGGTCGCGCTCGGATTCACCTATACCAACGGCTTCCACGACTCGGCGAACGCCATCGCGACCTCGGTCTCGACGCGGGCGCTGACCCCACGGGCCGCGCTGGCGATGGCCGCCGTGATGAACCTCGCCGGTGCCTTCCTCGGCAGCGGGGTCGCCAAGACCGTCAGTGAGGGGCTGATCTCCACTCCGCACGGCAGCCAGGGGATGGGCATCCTCTTCGCCGCGCTGGTCGGCGCGATCGTCTGGAACCTGGTCACCTGGTACTTCGGGCTGCCGTCGTCGTCCTCGCACGCCCTGTTCGGCGGCATGGTCGGTGCGGCGCTCGCGGGCGGCACCGAGGTGATCTGGAGCGGGGTGATCGAGAAGGTCGTCCTGCCGATGTTCATCTCGCCCGTGATCGGCCTGGTGGTCGGCTATCTGGTGATGGTCGTCATCCTGTGGATGTTCCGGAAGGCCAATCCGCACAAGGCCAAGCGTGGCTTCCGCATAGCGCAGACGGTCTCGGCCGCGGGCATGGCGCTCGGCCACGGTCTGCAGGACGCCCAGAAGACCATGGGCATCGTGGTGATGGCCCTGGTCATCGCCGACGTCGAGACGGCGAACGCGGCCATCCCGATCTGGGTCAAGCTGGCCTGCGCGATCACCCTCTCGCTCGGTACGTACGCGGGCGGCTGGCGGATCATGCGTACGCTCGGCCGCCGGATCATCGAGCTGGACCCGCCGCAGGGCTTCGCCGCGGAGACCACGGCCGCCTCGGTCATGTACACCGCGTCGTTCATGTTCCACGCGCCGATCTCCACGACCCATGTCATCACCTCGGCGATCATGGGCGTGGGCTCGACCAAGGGCACCCGCGCGGTGCGCTGGGGCGTCGCCAAGAACATCGTGATGGGCTGGTTCATCACCATGCCGGCGGCGGCGCTGGTCGCGGCGCTCGCGTACTGGCTCGTGCAGCTGGCGTTCGGCTGACGGACCGGCGCGCCGGGCCGAGTACCGCCGGCCGCCGGACACAGCAGTGGGCCCGCCCCCCGGGAAGGAGGGGCGGGCCCTTCGTCTTGCGGTGGCACCGCCATGCAGCACCGCAGGACGCTCAGGGGGCGTCGGCCAGGGCACGTCCCGGCCGAAGCACGGCCAGGGCCTGTCCGATGGGTCAGGGCCTAGCCGAAGCGGCCGGAGATGTAGTCCTCCGTGGCCTGGACCGACGGGTTGGAGAAGATCCGCTCGGTCTCGTCGATCTCGATCAGCTTGCCGGGCTGCCCGACGGCCGCGAGGTTGAAGAACGCCGTACGGTCCGAGACGCGCGCGGCCTGCTGCATGTTGTGCGTCACGATGACGATCGTGAAGCGCTCCTTGAGCTCGCCGATCAGGTCCTCGATGGCGAGGGTGGAGATCGGGTCGAGCGCCGAGCAGGGCTCGTCCATCAGCAGCACCTGCGGCTCGACGGCTATCGCACGGGCGATGCACAGCCGCTGCTGCTGGCCGCCGGACAGGCCCGAGCCGGGCTTGTTCAGCCGGTCCTTGACCTCGTTCCAGAGGTTGGCGCCCTTGAGGGACTTCTCGACGACGTCCTTGAGCTCGCTCTTCTTGTACGAGCCGTTCAGCCGCAGGCCCGCCGCGACGTTGTCGAAGATCGACATCGTGGGGAACGGGTTGGGGCGCTGGAAGACCATGCCGACGGTGCGGCGGACGGCGACCGGGTCGACACCGGAGCCGTAGAGGTTCTCGTCGTCCAGCATCACCTTGCCCTCGACGCGGCCGCCGGGGGTGACCTCGTGCATGCGGTTCAGGGTGCGCAGGAAGGTCGACTTGCCGCAGCCGGAGGGGCCGATGAAGGCCGTCACCGAGCGCGGCTCGACCGTCATCGAGATGTCGTCGATGGCCTTGTGGCTGCCGTAGTACGCGGACAGTCCGCTGACGTCGATTCGCTTGGCCATGGGATCACTGCTTCTTTCGGTGCTTCAGAGGGTCGCTGTCTGGCCCCACTCGGCGGAGCCGGAGGGGGTCGCCTTAGCGACCGGTCTTGGGGGCCTTCCAGCGGGCGATCCCGCGGGCCACCAGGTTGAGGAGCATGACGAAGGCGATGAGGACCAGTGCCGCGGCCCACGCGCGGTCGTAGGAGGCCTCGGAACCCTGCTGCCACTGCTGGAAAACGTAGAGCGGAAGTGACTGCTGGGCATCTTCGAACGGGTTGTTGTTGATCGTCTTCGCGCCCCACACCAGGAGCAGCACCGGGGCGGTCTCGCCGGTGATACGGGCGATGGCGAGCATCACGCCGGTGGTGATGCCGCCGATCGACGTCGGCAGGACGACCTTGAGGATGGTGCGCCACTTCGGGACGCCGAGGGCCAGGGAGGCCTCGCGCAGCTCGTTCGGGACGAGCTTGAGCATCTCCTCGGTGGAGCGGACCACGACCGGCATCATCAGGATCGCCAGCGCCATCGCACCGGCGAAACCGGACGGGCCGAAGCCGAGGATCAGGATCCACACGGACAGGATGAACAGGCCGGCCACGATCGAGGGGATGCCGGTCATCACGTCGACGAAGAAGGTGACGGCCTTGGCGAGCCTGCCGCGTCCGTATTCGACGAGGTAGATCGCAGTGAGCAGACCGATCGGCGCGGCGATCAGGGTGGCCAGGCCGACCTGCTCCAGGGTGCCGATGATCGCGTGGTAGATACCGCCGCCGGCCATCTGGTCGGGGAGGGTGCCCATCGAGTGCGACAGGAAGTAGCCGTCCAGGACCTTGATGCCGCGGGCCACGGTCTCCCACAGCAGGGAGGCCAGCGGGATCACGGCGAGCAGGAAGGCGACCCAGACCAGGCTGGTGGCCAGCCGGTCCTTGGCCTGCCGGGCGCCCTCGACGGCCGCGGTCAGCGCGAACGTGCCGAAGATGAACAGCAGGACGGCGATCAGGCCCCACTGGAGGGTGCTGTCCAGGCCGGCGGCCAGTCCGATGCCGCAGCCCGCGCCGGCCGCGACCAGCGCGAGGGCCGGCGGGGCCCAGCGGGGCAGCCGGGGGTGCTTGAGGGAGGCCGCGAGCGGGCTGCCGCCGTTGGCGGTCTGCCGGTGGTCCGTCATGACGCTCATGCTGCGGCTCCCGAGTACTCCTTGCGGCGGGCGATGATCAGACGGGCCGCGCCGTTGACGAGGAGCGTGATCACGAAGAGGACGAGGCCGGAGGCGATCAGGGCGTCCTGGCCGAACTGGTCGGCCTCGCTGAACTTGCTGGCGATGTTCTGGGCGAAGGTGCCGCCGCCCGGGTCCAGCAGGCTGGCGTTGATCAGGAAGCTCGGGGACAGGACCGTGGCGACGGCCATCGTCTCGCCGAGCGCGCGGCCCAGGCCCAGCATGGAGGCGCTGATGACGCCGGAGCGGCCGAAGGGGAGCACCGACATCCGGATGACTTCCCAGCGGGTGGCGCCGAGCGCGAGCGCGGCCTCCTCATGCATCTTGGGGACCTGGAGGAACACCTCGCGGCTGACGCTGGTCACGATCGGCAGGATCATGATCGCGAGCAGGATGCCGACGGTGAACAGCGAGCGGGCCGCCCCGCCGCCGTACTCGAAGATCCCGGTCCAGCCGAGGTAGTCGTCCAGCCAGCTGTAGAAGCCGGTCAGGTGGGGGACGAGGAAGAGCGCGCCCCACAGGCCGTAGATGATGCTGGGCACCGCGGCGAGCAGGTCGATGACGTAGCCGAGCGGCGAGGCCAGCTTGCGCGGCGCGTAGTGCGAGATGAACAGGGCGATGCCGACCGCGACCGGGACCGCGATGACCATCGCGACCACCGAGCTGACGATGGTGCCGAAGGCGAGCACCGCGATGCCGAACTTGGGCTCCAGGCCGGTGGCGTTCCAGTCCAGCGTGGTGAAGAAGTTGGCCTTGTCGCCGGAGATGGCGAGCACGGACCGGTAGGTGAGGAAGCCCGCGATGGCGGCCATGATCACCAGGAGGGCGATGCCGGACCCCCGGGAGAGGCCGAGGAAGATCCGGTCACCGGGACGGACCGCCTTGCCGGAGACGGCGGAGCGGCCGTCGCGTGGCGCAGGCGGGTTGTCGGTTATCGAGGAGGTTGTATTCATGGGTTCTCCGGTCTGCGGAGCCGGTGAGGGCTCCTGGCGCGGCGGTGCACCGGACGGGCGACGGCCCGAAAGGGGCCCTTGTCAGGGGGCCCCTTCCAGAATGCGCCCGGTGGGTCAGGAGATCTTGGCGACGGTCGCGCGGACCTTGTCGGCGATCTCGGTGGGCAGCGGGGCGTAGCCGAGCTCCTTGAGGGCGGTCTGGCCGTCCTTGCTGGAGACGTAGGTCAGGAAGGACTTGGTGGCCGGCAGGGTCTCGGCCTTGTTGCCCTTGTCGCAGGCGATCTCGTACGTCACCAGGGTGATCGGGTAGGCGCCGTCGGCCTTGGTGGTGTAGTTGAGCTCCAGGGCGAGGTCGTTGCCCTTGCCGACCTGCTTGGCCTCGGAGATGGCCTTGGAGGCGTTGTCGACGGTGGCCTCGACCGGCTCCTTGGCGCCGGTGTCCACCTTGACCGTCGGGATCTTGCTGGAGGTCGCGTAGGACAGCTCGAAGTAGGAGATCGCGCCGCTGGTCTGCTTGACCTGCGAGGAGACGCCGGCCGAGCCGGACGCCGCCTGGCCGCCCTCGCCCTCCCACTTCTTCGCCGGCTCGTGCTTCCAGCCGCCGGCGGCCTTGAGGTACTTGGTGAAGTTGTCGGTGGTGCCCGAGTCGTCGGAGCGGTGGAACGCCTGGATCTTGAGGTCCGGCAGCTTGGCGTCCGGGTTCAGCTTCTTGATCGCCGCGTCGTTCCAGTTCTTGATCTCCGAGTTGAAGATCTTCGACAGGGTCGGGGCGTCCAGGACGAGGTTGTCCACGCCGGGGACGTTGTAGCCGACCGCGATCGGGCCGCCGAGCATCGGCAGGTCGATGGCCTGGCCGCCCTTGCAGACCTGCTTGGACTTGGTGACCTCGTCGGGCTTGAGGGCCGAGTCGGAACCCGCGAAGGCGGTCTGGCCCTGCAGGAAGGTGGTGACGCCGGCGCCGGAGCCCGTCGGCTGGTAGTTGATCTCGGTGTCCTTGCAGGCGCCGGAGTAGTTCTGCACCCAGACGTCCATGGCGTTCTTCTGCGCGGAGGAGCCGGAGGCGAGCAGCTTGCCCTTGCCCTCACACTTGATGTTCGTCTTGGCGGAGCCGCCGCCACCGCTTGCGCCGGTGGTGTCGTCGGAGCCGCACGCGGACAGGGCCAGGGCACCGGAGACGGCGAGAGCGCCAACGGCGAGGGCGCGAACCCGGTTCTTGCGCTGAAGCTTCACTGTCGGGAATTCCTTCCTGGGGCGCGCCGCTTCTCCGGCGTGCACGGGGGCGATGTGTGTGATGACCGCCGTGGGGGTGCGGTGTCAGCTAGCCGTGCCGCGGCAGCCGTCTGGGCATGACGCGCACTCGGTACGGCCGAAATTAAGCAGATCAGGTGAAGCGGCCGATGGGGCAAAGTGAACGCACGGTGAACCTCGGCCATCAGGTGGGTGCGGGGGAAGAAGTGTTCGCCCGCTCGTACTAAAGGGCCCGTCGCTCTGTTGAATTACTGAGGGGTATGGCAGCATCCGCGCCGGAGGACCACGCGAATCGGTGCGGAACGACCGGAGGTGACTGGTGGGGCGCCAGGGGGCAGGGCAGGGCGTTCGGGACGTACAAGAAGTAAGGGGCGAAGGGGGCTCACCCGGCGCGGGGGAGAGGCGGGGCGGCCGGGGTGCCCGGGGGCGCCGGCTGGTGGCGTGCACCGCCGTCGTCCTGTGCGCGACGGGTCTGCTCGGCGGTACGGCGGGCGCCGCGTACGCCGATGACCCCCCGCCCGCGGCCGGCTCCGGGAAGGGCGACGGACCGGCCGCCGACCCCGGCGCCCGGCGCCTCGACGACGTACGCAAGAAGATCGACGCCCTCTACCGCAAGGCCGAGCAGGCCACCGACGCGTACAACGCCGCCAAGGAGCAGGTCGAGCTCCAGCAGAAGGAGATCGTCAAGCTGGCGCGCAGCATCGACGGCACCCAGCGCAGGCTGGCCGCCCTCAAGCGGCAGGCGGGCGCGCTGGCCAGCGCGCAGTACCGCGCCGGCGGGCTGCCCGCGGAGGCGAAACTGATGCTCGGCGACGATCCCGGCAGTTTTCTCGACAATGTCACCCTGGCCCGCAAAGGGCAGCTCGCCGCCAAACGCGTGATCACTCAACTCGCGAATCTCAAGGGCGACTTGGAGGATTATTCCGACGCCGCCACCGATCGCTGGGAGCGGCTGGAGGCGAACCGCAAGAAGAAGGAAAGCGCGCAGCGGGACATCAAGAAAAAGATCGACGCGGCAAAGAAGCTGGAATCTCGACTGGCCGCCAAGGAAAAGGACCGGCTGCGGAAACTGGAGGACGCGCAGGCCTTCGCGCAGCAGCAGAAGTGGCTCGACTCGGGCGTACTCGACGACATCAGCGACAAAGCATCCGCCTGGGGCAAGAAGGCGATTTCGTACGCCACCGAGCAGATCGGCAAGGATTACGTATGGGGCGCCGAGGGGCCGGACACCTTCGACTGCTCCGGGCTGACCCTGCGGGCCTGGGAGCGCGGCGGCCGCACGATTCCGCGGACCTCGCAGGAGCAGTGGCGGCAGCTGCCGCGCATCGCCCTCAGGGACATGCGGCCCGGTGACCTGATCATTTACTTCTCCGACGCCAGTCATGTCGGGATGTATCTGGGCGACGGCGCGATCGTCCACGCGCCCCGGCCCGGCCGGCAGGTGACGATCGCCGGCGCCGGCTCGATGCCCATCCTCGGCGTGGTCCGTCCCGATGGTGACGGCGGACACCGTGACGCGGATCGCACACGATAAATGACCGGAATGCTTGTTGTCTGAGGGTTGCCATCGCGTAGCGGAATGCACTCAAGCGGGGTGATATTCGTCATTCCGCATTCCGCCTGACCCGGGCCAAATGGCTTATCAGCCTCGGCATATGCCGATGGCTGATTGCCATCGGCCATTCCCTCCTCCTCCGAACTGACGCTATGGTCGCCTGTCAGTGCCCGGTGGGTGCCCCGCTCGGCCGACCGACGAGCGGTGCCGGTCGGGCACGGTGGTGCGCCGTCGGCGCACCACTGCGCCCCTCGGGGGGAGGGAAGGAAGCAGACCGATGCCCGTACCCGTACCGCACCAGCGGACGGTCGTACTGCCGCACCAGGCAGGACCGGTGGACGGCGCCTGCGCGGACACCGCGCCGGCGGCCGGCGCGGTAGGCACGGGGAACGCGGCGGACCAGGGCCTGCGCGCCCCCGCCGCCGGCCAGGAGGCGGCCCACCCGGCGCCGCAGGACCTCCGGACGCCCGAGCAGCCGCTCACGGACGAACAGCGACTTTCGGCCGACCACGGACCGTCCCATCAGGGCCTGACCCTGCTCCTCATCGGCGAGGACCCCAACAGCCACGTCCCCGAGATGTCGGACTGGGCGGGCCGCCGGGTGCGCCTGCGCACCGCCCGCAACCTCACCGAGGCCGAGCGGCTGCTCACCGACGACGTGCACTGCATCCTGCTCGACCTGCCCCCGGCCGAGCGCGACGACCGCAGCGAGCGGGACGGCGCCCCCGGCGCCGAGCTGGGCATGCTGCACGACGTCCTGCGGATGGCGCCCTCGCACGCCGTCCTCGTGCTGACCTACGAGACGGACGCCGAGCGCGCCGCCGACGCCGTACGCGTCGGCGCCCAGGACTACCTCTTCCGCGACGAGCTGGACGGCGCGGTGCTCAGCCGCGCCGTGCGCTACGCCGTCGAACGCAAACGCGCCGACCTCGCACAGCGCCAGCTCACCGAGTCGCGGATGCTCGCCCAGGAGAACCGCCGCCTGGAGCGCGGTCTGCTGCCCACGCCGCTGCTCGACGGCTCCGACCTGCACTTCGCGGCCTGCTACCGCCCCGGCCGCAGCCGCGCCCTGCTCGGCGGGGACTTCTACGACACGGTCCGCACGCCCGACGGCACCGTCCACGCGATGATCGGCGACGTCTGCGGCCACGGCCCCGACGAGGCAGCCCTCGGCGTCGAGCTGCGGATCGCCTGGCGCGCGCTGACCTTCGCCGGGCTGTCCGGCGACGAACTGCTCGCCACGCTGCAGAAGGTGCTGGAGCACGAGCGCTCCGACGACGAGATCTTCGCGACGCTGTGCACCGTCGACATCTCCGCGGACGGCCGCCGCGCCGGCCTGTGCCTGGCGGGCCACCCCGCACCGCTGCTGGCCCGCGCCGGCGAGCGCCCGCAGCTGCTGCCGTACGAGTGCGGCGGCCCGGCGCTCGGCCTGCTGCCGCGCGCCCGCTGGCCGCGCCGGCAGGTCGAACTGGGCGGCTCCTGGAGCCTGATGATGTACACCGACGGCCTGATCGAGGGCCGGATCGGCGAGGGCAACAAGCGCCTCGGCCAGGACGGCATGACCGAGCTGGTGAGCCGGCAGATGGCGCGGGGCCTCGCGGGCGAGGAGCTGCTGGACGCCACGGTCCGCGAGGTACGCGACCTCAACGGCGGCGAGCTGACGGACGACGTGGCGGTACTGCTGCTGAACCGCGGTTAGGGCCGGTCCGACAGCTTAAGGTCCGGTCGCCCGGCGGAGCGCTCAGCGCCCCCCGTTGTACGGCCCGTACGGTCCGTCCGAGCTGGAGCCGCCGCGCCGCGGGCCGCGCCCGCCGCCGGTGACCTCCCGCAGCGCCGGCCGCACATCGACGGTGTAGACGATCACCGCGATCACGCCGATGATCGGCAGGAACGACATGATCGGCAGGATGAACAGCAGCGCCGTGGCGAGGGCGAGGAAGATCAGCCACATGCCCTTGGTCTGCTTGCTCGCGGCGCGGTAGGCGTCCTCGCGGCGCACCGCCGCATCGATCAGCATCACACCGGCATAGACGCCCAGGGCGAGCTGCACCCAGCTCAGAATGCTCTGGAACCCGTAAATCAGCACGCCGTACACCGCCCGTTCGCCAGTCGTGTCGTCTCGGTCCGCCGCGGCCGTCCGCGGCCCGTGCCGCCCCACCGTACCCGCACAACGGGCCGGGCACGCCAAGGGTGCCCGGCCCGGCCGGTGAAATCCGTGTGCTCAGCGCGGAGCGCGCCGGCTCACTTCGCGGACGGCGGGGTGCTCTTCTTCGCCGGTGCCGGCTTGCGCTGCGCGACCGGCTTCTTCGGCGCGGCGGGCTTGGCCTGGGCCGCCGGGGTGGCCTTGGTCTCCGCCTTGGCGCCGTTGGCGGTCTCGGTCTTCGCGCCGCTCCTGGCGGCCGGCTTCGGCTCCGGCTCGATCGCCACCGCGAGGTCCTCGACCTGGTCGGCGGCCTCGCCGCGCCAGTTCGCCACCGCGTCGCGGCCGCGCTCGGCCAGCTGGTCGTACCCCTCGCGGACCTGCACGGCCCCCTCGGCGAGCCGGCCCACACCCTGCAGCGCCAGCTCCTGCGCCTGGTCGCGGAACTTCCTGAAGTCGCCGTCGAGCGAGCCCAGCAGCTCGGCCAGCTTCTCCTGGGCGTCCTTGGCCTGCTTGGCGACCAGCGCCTGGACGTCCTTGGGGTCGGTGCTGCGCACGGACTCGAAGTGCTTGGGCGCCTCGGTGCGCAGCTTCTCGACGAGCTGCGGCACCTTCTCGGCGGCCAAGTCGACCGTGCCGGCCAGGGCGTACAGCGGGGTCGCGTCGGTCAGGGCCTTGCGGAGGTCATCGGTGTTGATGGCCATGACGTTGTTCCTCCTGGAAACGGAATCGGTTGCTCAGGTGGTGTGCGGGCCGCCGTCGGCCTCTGTCTCGTGGGAGTCCGTGCCGCGTGTCACGCGGGAGTCCGTACCACGCCCGTCCGCAGGCCCGCTCGCAGCGCCCTCCTTGCCGCCGACCAGCCCGTTCTCCTTGCGGAAGGACTCGTAGATCTGCAGCAGGACCTGCTTTTGTCTCTCGTTCAGCGCCGGGTCGGTGAGTATCGCGGTCTGTACCTCGACCCCGTCCAGCCCGCGCCGCTCGTCCAGAATCCCGGCCTGGACGTAGAGCGTCTCGGCGGATATCCGCAGCGCCTTGGCGAGCTGCTGCAGGATCTCCGCGCTCGGCTTGCGCAAGCCGCGCTCGATCTGGCTCAGATACGGATTGGACACCCCGGCGGCATCCGCGAGCTGCCGCAGGCTCAGCTGCGCCGTGCGCCGCTGCTCCCGCAGGAACTCGCCGAGATTGCCGACGTTGAGTGATGCCATGTGTCGATGGTGCCTCCTCGTGCTAACTATTGCAAGCAAGCGCTAGCAAAAGTGCTCGGGGTGGGGGCGGGGGCCCGTGCGATGCTGGGCCCGTGACGCTTGCGGACCTGGTCCGGCTCCGCCGGGCACGCGACCTGATGGACCGCGACTACGCGGAGCCGCTCGACGTCCCCGCGCTGGCCCGCGCGGCCCATATGTCGTCCGGCCACTTCTCCCGCAGCTTCCGTGCCGCCTTCGGGGAGACGCCGTACAGCTACCTGATGACCCGCCGGATCGAGCGGGCCAAGGCCCTGCTGCGGCGCGGCGACCTGTCGGTGACGGAGGTCTGCTTCGCCGTCGGGTGCACGTCGCTGGGGTCGTTCAGCTCGCGGTTCACCGAGCTGGTGGGCGAGAGCCCGAGTGCGTACCGGGCGCGCGAGCACGAGCCGGGCGCGGCCATCCCGGCCTGCGTCGCCAAGATCTTCACGCGGCCGGTCAGGAACGCGGGACCGGCGACGGACGCGGGACCGGCCGCGGACGCGGAACCGGCGACGGACGCGGAACCGGCCAGGAAGACCGAACCGGCCGCGGCCGCGGAACCGGTCAGGAACGGAGAAGCGGAGCGCGCGGCCCGCCCGTAGCGTGAGCCGCATGGACATCACACTTTCGCAGTGCTTCATCGCCGTCGACGACCACGACAAGGCGCTCGCCTTCTACCGGGACGTGCTCGGCTTCGAGGTGCGCAACGACGTCGGGTTCGAGGGCATGCGCTGGGTGACGGTCGGCTCGCCGTCGCAGCCCGACGTGGAGATCGTGCTGGAGCCGCCCGCCGCGGACCCCAACGCCTCGCCGGCCGACAAGCAGGCCATGGCGGAGCTGCTGGCCAAGGGCATGCTGCGCGGCGTGATCTTTACGACCGACGACGTCGACGCCGTCTTCGAGCGCATCCAGGCCTCGGGCGCCGAGGTGCTGCAGGAGCCGGTCGACCAGCCGTACGGGGTCCGCGACTGCGCCTTCCGCGACCCCGCGGGCAACATGCTGCGCTTCAACCAGCGCCGCACCAAGTGAGCCCGGGGCCGGCCGGGCACCGCACCGGCCGGCCCCGGTCCGCGGCCACCCACCGCGAAGCCCGCCCCGCCCCACAGAGGGAGAGACCATGAGCCCGGCCCAGCGGACGGCCCCGCCGTCGCCCGCACCGCACGCCGCCGACAGCCACGATCTGATCCGCGTGCACGGCGCGCGGGTGAACAACCTCAAGGACGTCAGCATCGCGATCCCGAAGCGGCGGCTGACGGTGTTCACCGGTGTCTCCGGCTCGGGCAAGAGCTCGCTGGTGTTCGACACGATCGCCGCCGAGTCGCAGCGGCTGATCAACGAGACCTACAGCGCCTTCGTCCAGGGCTTCATGCCGACGCTGGCACGGCCCGAGGTCGACGTCCTCGAAGGGCTGACCACCGCGATCATCGTCGACCAGCAGCGGATGGGAGCCGACCCGCGCTCCACGGTCGGCACCGTCACCGACGCCCACGCGATGCTGCGCATCCTCTTCAGCCGGATCGGAAAGCCGCACATCGGCCCGCCCAGCGCGTACGCCTTCAACGTCCCCTCGGTCCGGGCGAGCGGTGCGATCACCGTCGAGCGCGGCGCCAAGAAGGCGGTGAAGGCGACCTTCAGCCGCACCGGTGGCATGTGTCCGCGCTGCGAGGGCCGGGGCGCGGTCTCCGACATTGACCTCACCCAGCTCTACGACGACACCAAGTCGCTCTCCGAAGGCGCGTTCACCATCCCCGGCTGGAAGTCCGACAGCTTCTGGACCGTGCGGGTCTACGCCGAGTCGGGCTTCGTCGACCCGGACAAGCCGATCCGCAAGTACACCAAGAGGGAGATGCAGGACTTCCTCTACCGCGAGCCGACCAAGGTGAAGGTCGAGGGCGTCAACCTCACCTACGAGGGCCTGATCCCCAAGATCCAGAAGTCGTTCCTGGCCAAGGACAAGGAGGCGCTGCAGCCGCACATCCGGGCGTTCGTGGAGCGGGCGGTCACCTTCGCCACCTGCCCCGAGTGCGACGGCACCCGGCTCAGCGAGGGCGCCCGGTCCTCGAAGATCGAGCAGATCAGCATCGCCGACGCCTGCGCGATGGAGATCAGGGACCTGGCCGAGTGGGTCCGGGGCCTCAAGGAGCCCTCCGTAGGCTCTTCGAGCGGGGGATACGCCAGGGTGGCGCCGCTGCTCACCGCGCTGGCCCGCACGCTCGACTCGTTCGTGGAGATCGGACTCGGCTACCTCGCGCTCGACCGGCCGGCGGGCACGCTGTCGGGCGGCGAGGCGCAGCGCGTCAAGATGATCCGCCACCTCGGCTCCTCGCTCACCGACACCACCTACGTCTTCGACGAGCCCACCACGGGCCTGCACCCCCATGACATCCAGCGGATGAACGACCTGCTGCTGCGGCTGCGGGACAAGGGCAACACGGTGCTCGTCGTGGAGCACAAGCCGCAGACGATCGCGATCGCCGACCACGTCGTCGATCTCGGCCCCGGCGCGGGCCAGGCGGGCGGCAGCGTCTGCTTCGAGGGCACCGTCGCGGGGCTGCGGGGCGGCGGCACCGTCACCGGCCGCCACCTCGACGACCGGGCCGCCGTGAAGGAGGCGGTCCGCACCCCCGGCGGCGCCCTGGAGGTCCGCGGCGCGACGACGCACAACCTGCAGGGCGTCGACGTCGACATCCCGCTCGGGGTGCTGACCGTCGTCACCGGCGTCGCCGGCTCCGGCAAGAGCTCGCTCGTGCACGGCTCCATCCCGGCCTCGGCGGGCGTGGTGTCGGTGGACCAGGCGCCGATCCGCGGCTCGCGGCGGAGCAACCCGGCGACGTACACCGGGCTGCTCGACCCGATCCGCAAGGCGTTCGCCAAGGCCAACGGTGTGAAGCCGGCGCTGTTCAGCGCCAACTCCGAGGGCGCCTGCCCCACTTGCAACGGCGCCGGGGTCCTCTACACCGATCTGGCGATGATGGCCGGCACCGCCACGACCTGCGAGGACTGCGAGGGGAAGCGGTTCGAGGCCTCGGTCCTCGACCACCACCTCGGCGGGCGCGACATCAGCGAGGTGCTCGCGATGCCGGTGGCCGAGGCCGAGGAGTTCTTCGGCGCGGGCGAGGCGCGCACGCCGGCCGCGCACCGCATCCTCACCCGGCTCGCCGACGTCGGCCTCGGCTACCTCACCCTCGGCCAGCCGCTCACCACGCTCTCCGGCGGCGAGCGGCAGCGGCTCAAGCTGGCGACGCACATGGCCGACAAGGGCGGCATCTACGTCCTCGACGAGCCGACCACCGGCCTGCACCTCGCCGACGTCGAGCAGCTGCTCGGTCTGCTCGACCGGCTCGTCGACTCCGGAAAGTCGGTCATCGTCGTCGAGCACCACCCGGCGGTCATGGCGCACGCCGACTGGATCATCGACCTCGGCCCCGGCGCCGGCCACGACGGCGGCCGGATCGTCTTCGAGGGCACCCCCGCCGACCTCGTCGCCGCCCGCTCCACCCTCACCGGCGAACACCTCGCGGACTACGTCGGCGCCTGACCGGGGCGCCGCCGGCCGGAGCACCCCGGTCCGGCCGGCGGCGGCTGCGGCCAGCGGCGGCTGCGGTGGGGCGGGGCGGCCGTCAGCCCCGGCAGCCGCGGGTGCGAAATGGCTGATCAGGGGCGTATGGGCGGGAAATTCCGAGGGGTTCGGGGGCGGTCAGCGAACCGTTGTGAAGAATCGTTCAACTGTTTACAGTTGGCCTCCTCATTCGCCCGCCGTGCCCTGCATTCGGCGGGCGCATCTTCATATGTGGGGAGATTCATGCGCAAGCGCGCAATCTTCGCCGGTCTCGCTGCGGCCGCCGCGCTGGGCGGCTTCGTCGTCCCTGCCGCGTACGCGGACGAGACCGTCGGCGACATCCAGATCACCGGTGTCGCCGTCAACGGAGGCAAGGACATCGCCGTCGGCCTCACCGACCGGACGATCACGGTTTCGGTCACCGCCACCGACCCGTCGGGCATCTGGGACGCGGATGTCCACCTGTGGCGCGGCACCGACCCGGACAACCCCGTCGGCTACATCAAGCCGAACGAGGACACCACCCCCGCGGACTGCGTCGCCGCCAGCGCGACCACGTCCACGTGCTCGAAGACCTTCACCTTCGAGCCGGACTGGTGGCTCGCCAACGCCGACGCCGGGATCTGGAAGGTCGGCGTCCAGGCGTGGGCCAACGACGACAGCCGCACCCAGCGGGACGCCTACGCGACCACCCGCATCCAGCGGTACTCCAAGCTGACGGTCAACGCCGGCCCGGAGCCGGTGGCCGGCGGCAAGACCCTCACGGTCACCGGCAGGCTCACCCGGGCGAACTGGGACACCGACGCCTACGCGGGCTACACCGCGCAGCCGGTCAGGCTCCAGTTCCGCAAGGCGGGCACCAGCACCTACACCACCGTCAAGACGGTCAACACCTCCAGCACCGGGGACCTCACGACCACGGTCACCGCGTCCGCGGACGGCTACTGGCGCTGGAACTTCGCCGGCACCTCGACGACCCCGGCCGTCGCGGCGACCGGTGACTACGTCGACGTGCAGTAGCACTCCCGGCCGCGGCACGGCGCCGGCCGCCGCTGGTGGCGGCCGGCGCCTTGCCGTTTGTGCAGGCGGCGCGCGCTCACTCGTTGAGCCAGAAGCCGACGCCGTCGAGCCAGGCGTCGAGCAGCGCCACATCGCCGGCGATCTCGATGCCGCTTCCGCCGGCGCCGCGGGTGGGCCGCCGGCCGTAGATGAGCAGCAGCAGTTCGGCCAGCGGGCCGCGTACCGCGACGGTGGCCTCGGCGTGGGCGCGGCGCCAGGTGAGGGCGTCGCCCTCGAGGCCGACCAGCCATTGCACCGGCGCGCCGGGTGCGGTGCCGGTGGCCTGGAAGTGCAGGGTCCGGCCGCCGGACATCAGCTTGCGCAGCTCGGGCTCGGCCTCGAAGACCTCCGGCAGGGAGCCAAAGCCCATCCACTCGTCGAGGGCGTCGACGGCGACCTCGTCCGCGACGGTGAAACCCGCCCCGGCGGCGGAGCCGGTACGGCCGGAGGGGGCCGCCGCGACGGCGAAGGCCGCATCGGCACGGTGGACGACCGTCTCGTGCGTCATACGGCGGGCCCAGAAGACCGGGGTCCCACCGGGCGCCACGGTCCACACCTCGGCCTCGGGCCCGGCCGCCCGCAGCGTGTCCGCCAGCTGCCCGGCACCCTCGGCGAGCCAGGCGCCGAGGACGGCGGGGTCCTCGTCCCGATAGCCCGAGACGTCGTTGAGCCGCTCGTCGGACACCGGCCCCGTGGCCCGGGTCCGTACGATCTCCTCCACCCAGCGATGTGCCCAGCCCACATGCCGCAGCAGCTGCCCCAGGCTCCAGCCGGGACAGGTGGGAACGGGCGCCGCCAGGTCGGCGCCCTCGATGCGGGCTCTCAACAGGTCGGTCTGCGCGACGATTTCGGCACAGTGGCGGTCATAGCTCATCGAAGGCATGGCGCCACGGTAGACCGGCGCCGGCCCGGGACCCAGCGAGTTTCCCTCCCGCGCCCGCTGCGCCGGCCGTGTCACGGCGCGGCCGGTGCGGGCTCCTCGTCCGCCGGCTCCTCATCCGCCGGCCGCTGGTCTGCCGGCTCCTCCTCTGCCGGCCGGGTCCCGATGACGACCGTCGCGTACCGCTCGTCGCAGGCGGCCACCTGGGGGAGCAGCCCGTTGCGGGCGAAGGCCTCGACGGCCCGGGGCGCCTGACGTTCGCTCGTCTCGACCAGCAGATGGCCGCCCGGGGCCAGCCACCGCGGCGCGGCCGCGGTCACCCGCCGCAGTACGTCGAGCCCGTCCGCACCGCCATCGAGCGCCACCAGCGGCTCGTACTCACGCGCCTCCGGGGGCAGCAGCCCCACCTCTTCGGTCGGTACGTAGGGGACGTTGGCCACCAGGATGTCGATACGGCCCCGGAGCCCGGCGGGCAGCGGGTCGAACAGGTCGCCCTCGTAGACCTCGCCCCCCACGGCGGTGACGTTGCGACGGGCGCAACGCACCGCGGCGGGCTCGATGTCGGCGGCGTACAGCTCGACCCGCTCCAGTCCGGCGGCGAGCGCGGCGCCCACCGCGCCGGAGCCGCAGCACAGGTCGACGACGACCGTGGGCCGCCGGGTGCGGCCGGCGGTCCGCAGGCCGAGGTCCACGGCCCGGCCCACGAGGAATTCGGTGCGGCGGCGCGGCACGAAGACGCCGGGAGCGACGGCGACCCGCAGACCGTGGAACTCGGCCCAGCCGAGGACGTGTTCAAGGGGTTGGCCGGCGACCCGCCGCTCCACCATGGCGGCGAGTTCTTCCGCGGTACGCGCCGTGGAGAGGAGCAGCTCCGCCTCGTCCTCGGCGAACACACAGCCGGCGGCGCGCAGCCTGGCGATGACGGTGGGGCGGGGGAGCGCTGCGGGGTGCCCGGGCGCGAGAGGTGACGACTGGTCGGGCGGGCACTGCTGAGATGACGACATGTGAGCCTTTCGGGGCGCCGAGGGCGCTTCCCGGGTCACCTGTGCCGGACGGCCACCTGCGTCGGGCGGGCCGTACGGGCGTGAGACGGAAGCGCCTGCCTGGTCTGGCGGGGGATCGGTCTCACCTCCTCGGTCGGTCCGTTACTGGCACGCCACAGTACCTGACCTGGGACGCGGCGCACATGCAGGGGCGGGGCGGGGCGGGGGCGTGCGCGCACACCCGCACCGGCCCGGCGCCGACGCCTTGTTGACTTGGAGTGCGCTCCAACTCATACCGTCTCGAACGGGATTCCGGGACGGGCCCGGTCCAGGAGGTAGCAGCACCATGACCACGACCAACATTCCTTCGCGCAAGCTCGGTGAGCTGGTGGTCTCCGCGCAGGGGCTCGGCTGCATGGGGATGAGCCACGGATACGGGGAATCGGACGACGAGCAGTCGATCGCGACCATCAACCGAGCCCTCGACCTCGGCGTCAGCCTGCTGGACACCTCCGATTTCTACGGTGCGGGGCACAACGAAGAGCTGATCGGCCGGGCCATCGCCGGCCGGCGCGACGAGGTGGTGCTGGCGACGAAGTTCGGCTTCGCCAACCGGCTGGGCGAGCCGACCGCGATCCGGGGGGACGCCACCTACGTACGGCAGGCCTGCGAGGCGTCGCTGCGCCGGCTCGGGGTCGACCACATCGACCTCTACTACCAGCACCGCGTCGACCCCGACGTACCGATCGAGGAGACCGTCGGCGCGATGGCCGAACTGGTCGCGGCGGGCAAGGTACGGCACCTCGGGCTGTCCGAGGCCGGTGCGGCGACGCTGCGGCGGGCGCACGCGGTGCATCCGATCGCCGCGCTGCAGAGCGAGTGGTCGCTGTGGACCCGTGATCTGGAGCAGCAGATCGCGCCGGTGTGCCGTGAACTCGGCATCGGCCTGGTGCCGTTCTCGCCGCTCGGCCGCGGATTCCTGACCGGGCGGTACACCTCGGTGGAGGGCCTGTCGGACTCCGACGTGCGCCGGACCCAGCCCCGCTTCGCCGACGGCAACCTCGAACGGAATCTGGCGATCGTCGACAAGCTCGACGCACTCGCCGCCGAGAAGGGCGTCAGCGCCGGGCAACTCGCCCTGGCCTGGGTCCAGTACCGCGGCGACGACGTCGTACCGATCCCTGGCACCCGCCGGCAGAAGTACCTGGAGGAGAACCTCGGCGCCCTCGCCGTCGAACTGTCCGCCGACGAACTCGCCGCCATCGACGCCGCGGCCCCGGCGGCCCGGATAGCCGGGACCCGCTACGACGAGGTGAGCATGGGCTTCGTCGACGGCTGACCCATCGGATGCCGCCGGACGGGCCTCTAGGCCTGCGACATGACCACCCGGACCGGGGCGAAGTGGCCGTGCCGGCCGGAACGATGGTGTGGTTGAGGGTCACGGTCACGGGGCGCTCCCGGGGTGGTTGAGGGTGCCGTGCAGGAGTACGGCGATGAGCTCTTCGGGCGTGAGCAGGGCTTCGGCCTCGCCGGCCGGCGACTGCAGACGGGTGAACAGCAGGCCCAGGAAGACGGACGCGACCTTCTCGGGGCTGAGGCGGAAGGCTGCCCGGTCCGGTTCGATCAGCTCGATGACGCCGTTGCGGAGGGCGGTGACGGACTGCGCGCGGGCGTCCGGCGGCGGCCCGCCGCCGGGCGTACGGGCTTCGGCGGACGTGCGGGCTTCGGCGGACGTGCGGGCGTCGCCGGTCCTGGTACCGGAGGTGCGGGCATCGGCGGCAGGGCCGCCCGAGGCGGGCGCGGCGGCGGGCTCGGGGCCGCGGCGGTGGCCCGAGGCGTGCAGGGCGCTGATCACGGTGCCCATGCGCTCCATGTGGGCACGGAGCGCCTCGGCGGCCTCGGCCAGCCGTACGGAGAGCGGCTCGTCCAGCGAGATCGAGGTGAGCTCGCGCAGGACATGGTCGGTGCCGACGGCCTCGGCGACACAGGCGTCCAGCACCTCGTCCTTGTCCCTGAAGGCACGGAAGATCGTGGCCTCCCCGATCCCGGCGGCGCGCGCGATCCGGCTGGTCGTGACGGCCGCGCCGTACTCCGCGACGAGCGGCAGTGCGGCGGCCACGATCATGGCCCGGCGCTGCTCGACGCTCATACCGGGGGCGCGCCGGCGCGACCGCGGCGCCGACGCGGCCGCGGGCTGTTGCGGGGCCTGCTGTGGGGCCTGCTGTGGGGCCTGCTGCGGGGGCCGGTGGGGGAACTGCCGGTGCTGTTCCGTCATGGCATCAGGCTATGGAGTGAGTGCTCACTCCGTCACGGGGAGTCAACGGGGCGGATGGCCGCATGCGGATGTCCGGTCCCGCTCCCTAGACTTCTTGCAGCGCGACACAAGCCGGTGGTGACGGCGGCCGTCACCCGTACGTCGCCCGTACGGAAGGACGGCGCGCCATGGACTGGAAGCTCGAACTGGTGCCGATTCCGGTGTCCGATGTGGACCGTGCGAAGCGCTTCTACAGCGAGCAGATGGGCTTCACCGTGGACCACGACATGTGCGTCGGCGGCGAGGCGCGGATCGTGCAGCTGACGCCGCCGGGGTCGGGCTGCTCGATCGTCATCGGAACCGGCGCCGGCGTCACACAGGTGCCGCCCGGTTCGGTGCAGGGCCTGCAGCTCACGGTGTCCGATATCGCCGCGGCCCGCGCTCAGCTGGTCGAACGGGGCGTGCCGGCCAGCCCCGTACAGCATGTCGAGGACGGGGCGATGGCCGACGGCCCCGGCGGGGCGTGGAACTCGTTCGTCTACTTCCACGACCCGGACGGGAACGGCTGGTCGCTGCAGGAGCGGCCCGCGGAGGCCTGAGCCGCGGCCGAACGGCGCGCCGCCCCGGGCGGCCGGCGTCCGAGGCGCCCTAGCTGCCCTAGCCGCCGTACGGACGCGCCGCCCGCGCCTCGCGCAGGGTCACCGCCCACCAGCTCAGCTGCCGGAGCAGGGCGTCGGCGGCCTTGGCGGCGGGGGCGGGGTCGCGCAGCCGGCCGGTGTCGTCGAAGAGGTTGCCGGCGAGGGCGAAGCTGACCGTCTCGCGCACCGTCGTGGCGTGCAACTCCGCGAAGACCAGGCGCAGTTGCTCGACGGCGCGGAGCCCGCCGGAGATCCCGCCGTACGAGACGAAGCCGACCGGCTTGGCCTGCCACTGGCGGTTCAGCAGATCGATGGCGTGCTTGAGGGGCGCCGGGAAGGAGTGGTTGTACTCCGGGGTGATCACGACGAAGGCGTCGGCCTCCTCGACGCGCTTGGCGAAGGACTCGTACTCCTCGCTGCCGTAGCGGAGTTCGTACGGGCGGACGGCGTCCAGGTCGATGACGTCCACGTCGATATGGGCGTGGCTCTCGGCGTGCCGGGTGAACCAGTTCGCGATGACGGGCGCGAACCGGCCCTCCCGGGTGCTGCCGATGATCACTGCGAGACGGTACGGGTGCTCGGACATGGTCGGCCCTTCGTGGCGTGGCGGGAGTCGGCGGACGGCGGTGTCGCCGTCGTCGGAACCCGACGCTAGGACCTCAAGCAAGCTTGAGGTCAAGCGTGGTGAAGGAACCGTCCCCGCACCGTCCCCGCCCCCGCACCGTCCCCGCCCCCGTACCGTCCGCCGGCTCACCCCGCCCCGAACAGCTCCAGCAACTCGGTCTTCTGGAACATCCGGGCCGTCTCGATCGCCGAGGGCGTGCCCGCCGCCGGGTCCGCGCCGTGCGCGATCAGGACCTTGACGACCTCGTCCTCGCCCTTGAAGACCGCGCCGGCGAGCGGGGTCTGGCCGCGGTCGTTGGGCCGGTCGGGATCGGCGCCGCGCTGCAACAGCGCCTCCGCGGTGGCCGGATGGCCGTGGTAGGCGGCCAGCATGACCAGGGAGTCGCCCCTGTCGTTCGTCAGGTTGGCGGGGACGCCCGCGTCCACATAGGCGGCGACGGTGTCGGTGTCACCGTGCCGCGCCAGGTCGAAGACCTTCGCCGCGAGCTGCAGTACCTCGGGGTCGTGCGCGTGCTCGATCGCCTCGGGCCCCTGCGGCTCGGGATTCGCGTCGCTCATGGTCGCCGGCCTCCTGTGTGGTGGGTGGTGCGCATGTGCACTGTCATCGCCACTTTATGCAGGCCATGGCCGCCGCGGCAGCGGTCGCGGGGCCGATCGGCAGCGGTCGCGGGGCCGATCGGCAGCGGTCGCGGGGCCGATCGGCAGCGGCCGGCCGACCGCCGGCGGTCGCGGGGCCGAGGCGGCCGGAGCCACCCCGCCCCACGAAAACGCTGCCCCGCCCCTCAGAACGCCGCCCGGATCTCCCCCACCCGCACGCCGCCGCCCAGCAGCGGCACGTCCTCCAGCCGCGCCAGCACCTCGGACTCGACGCCCATGCCGCGCAGGGTGCGGGCCAGGATCGGACCGAGGGTGCGGGTGGCGCCGTCGTCGATCTTGAAGGCCAGGGCGCGGCCGTCCGGCAGGGCCAGCGCCTGGACGGCCTCGGCGCCCATCTTCGACAGGGTGCCGGGCAGCGCCCGCATCAGCCAGGTGTCGGGGCGGCGGGTGCCGGCGACGTACTCCGGGTGCGCGCGCATGGCGTCCGCGACCCGCCGCTCCGGGGTGCCGGGCTCGGCCAGGACGAAGTGCCGGAAGGCGCGGGCCAGGCCGGTCAGGGAGAGCGAGAGCAGCGGCGCGCCGCAGCCGTCGGTGCCGACGTGGGCGACGTCCTCGCCGCCGGCGGTGCGCACACCCTCGGCCACCAGCTGCTGCAGCGGGTGGTCCTGGTCGAGGTAGGAGTCCAGCGGCCAGCCGTTGAGCGCGGAGGCGGCCAGCATCGCGGCGTGCTTGCCCGAGCAGTTCATGGCCAGCCGGTCGCGGACCCGGCCCGCGGCGAGGTAGGCCTCCGCCTCCTCCGGGTCCAGCGGCAGGTCCGGCGGGGTCTGCAGATGGCCGGCGGTCAGGCCGTGCTCGGCCAGCATGGTCCGTACGAGATCGAGGTGGAAGGCCTCGCCGGAGTGGCTCGCGGCGGCCAGCGCCAGCCGCTCGCCGGACAGCTCCAGGCCCGCCCGCAGCACGGCGGCGGCCTGCATCGGCTTGTTCGACGAACGGGGGAAGACCGGCGCGGCCGCATCGCCCAGCGCCCACTCCACGCTGCCGTCGGCCGCGAGCACCACCAGCGAGCCGCGGTGCCGGCCCTCGACGAAGCCGGAGCGGACGACCTCGGCCAGTACCGGGGACGCCGGGGAAGGCACGGGTGCGGCGGGCGCCGCGGCCGGCTCGGGAATCGGGATGGGCGAGGACGAGGTCATCGGCGGCCTTCCGGGTGGGGGAGTGACCCCTGTCCCCAAGGCTTGTGGCCCGGTCAGGACAGCAGGTCGTCTACTTGTGCTTCGCCTTCACGGTACCTGCGGGCGATTTCCGCGCTGCAATCGTCGGTGGTGCGCTGCAGTGACTGACGGCGGCGCGAGACCTGCCGTTCGTAGCGGATCAGCCGGCCCATCGCATCGTGCAGTTCCTGGTCCGTACGCGCGGTGAGATCGGACAGCTCCACCTCGCCGAGCATCTCGTCGGCCAGCCTGCGGTACTCCTCGCTGTGCGGTGTGCCGAGCGTGACGTGCCGTGCCGAGGAGCGGTGCCGGGACGGCAGGTCCGTCAGGATCTCCGGCAGCCGGTCGAGCAGCGGTGAGTGCTGCGCGCTGCGGCGGGCGATCTCGGCCCGCAGGATGTCGATCCGGCCCTGCAGCAGCCGCCGCAGATAGCTCAGATCGGCCTCTTCCTGCTGCGAGTCACGCCGCACCACCCGCAGCTCGGGCAGCCCCAGGCCGGAGAGCTCGGGGGCGGTGGCCGGGCGGCAGTGGTCGCGCTGCTGCGGGGGGCGGGGGTGCTGCGCCTGGCCTGCCTGGAGCATGGGGCCGTCCTCGGTGCCGGCGGGCTCGACCCGAGCCGCTGGGGTGGTCGTCGTGGTGGTGGGCGGTGCGGTGGCGGTGCTCGTCGTGGCGGCGGCCGGCGGCGCCGGCGGGACGGGTGCGGCGGGTGGGGCGGGTTGGGGATCCGGCGCGGGGACCGGTGTCGTCCGTCCGGCCGGTGTCGTACGGGCGGTTGGTACGGGACCGGGTGTCTGTCCGGCGCCGAGAGTGCTCATGAAATCGTTCCGTCCCCTCGTCCGGTGCCGCGTCCAGGGCATGTTGTCCGTGAAACGCACCACGTGCACGCATCGTGCCACTCTGGGCGGTCCTTCTGCAGGGCCATGGCACCCGAACGGCCCCCGTACGGGTACGGCTGTCCGAAGGGGTCCGGGCGCCGGGCATCATGGCGGGTATGCGAGCTGTGGTGCAGAGAGTTGACGGCGCACGCGTCGAGGTGGCGGGCGAGACGGTCGGGGAGATCGTCGGCGAGGGCCTGTGCGTGCTGGTGGGCGTGACCCACGACGACACCCCGGCCAAGGCGGCGCAGCTCGCCCGCAAGCTGTGGTCGGTGCGGATGCTGCAGGGCGAGAAGTCCTGCTCGGACACCTCGGCGCCGCTGCTGGTGATCAGCCAGTTCACTCTCTACGGTGACGCCCGCAAGGGCCGCCGCCCCACCTGGAACGCCGCGGCGCCTGGCCCGGTCGCCGAGCCGCTGGTCGACGAGGTCGTCGCCCAGCTGCGGGCGCTGGGCGCCCAGGTCGAGACCGGCCGCTTCGGTGCGCAGATGAAGGTGTCGCTGACGAACGACGGGCCGTTCACCGTCCTGGTGGAGGTGTAGGCCCGGGCCCGCGGAGACCGGGGGGCGCGGCGGGCCCTTAGGGGGCAGGCGAACAGATGCCGTAGGGGATACGGGCGCCCCCTGCGGGGCCACAACGCGGCGGTGGGGGAGGGTATTCCCGCACCGCCGTCACGGCCGCGCCCCGCCGTCACGGCCGCGCCCCGCCGTCACGGCGCGCCCCGCCGTTACAGTGAGCCCCGCTCTTACAGGGCGCCCCGCTCCTTACGGCGGGCCCCGCCGTGGACCCCGTCGCGGGCCCCGCGGACCCCGTCGCGCGCCCCGCGGCCCCTAAGGCTCGACAACGACCTCCTGTGCCGCCGCCGTGCTCCCCGCCATCAGCTCGGCGTCCACCGGCACGTTCCGCTTGACCAGGGCCAGCGCGATCGGGCCGAGCTCGTGGTGGCGGGCCGAGGTCGTGACGAAGCCGAGCTGGCGGCCCTCCTCGCCGTCGGCGGCCAGGCGCACCGGGGTGCCGTGCGGGGGCAGATGCACCTCGCTGCCGTCCAGGTGCAGGAAGACCAGCCGGCGCGGCGGTTTGCCCAGGTTGTGGACCCGGGCCACGGTCTCCTGGCCGCGGTAGCAGCCCTTCTGGAGGTGGACGGCGGTGCCGATCCAGCCCAGCTCGTGCGGGATGGTGCGGTGGTCGGTCTCCAGGCCCAGCCGCGGGCGGTGCGCCTCGACCCGCAGCGCCTCCAGCGCCAGCACGCCGATCGCCGGACCGTGCGCGGCCGCGAAGGACTCCAGGCCGTCACGCGGCAGGAACAGATCGCGGCCGTGCGCGGTCTCGCGTACGGCCACGCCCTCGGGCGCCTCGGTGATCGAACCGGCCGGCAGATGCACCACGGCGATCGCGTCGGTGCGGTCGGCCACCTCGACCCGGTAGAAGAACTTCATGCTTTCCAGGTAGGCGATCAACGCCTCCTGGTTGCCCGGCTCGGTGTGCAGCCAGGTCGTCTCGCCGTCGTCGACGAGGTAGAGGGCGTGCTCGATATGGCCGTGCGCGGAGAGGATCAGCGCCTCGGTGGCCTGGCCGGGCGGGAGTTCGCTGACGTGCTGGGTGAGCAGCAGATGCAGCCAGCTCAGCCGCTCGGGGCCGGTGACGGTGACCACACCGCGGTGCGAGAGGTCCACGAAGCCGGAGCCGTCGGCGAGGGCGCGCTGCTCGCGGAACAGGTCGCCGTAGTGCGCGGCGACGCCTTCGTCGGGCGCCTCGGCGGGGACGGCGCCGGGCAGCGACAGCAGGGGGCTGGCGGGTGATTGTCGCAGCATGGGGCAAGCCTACGACTCGCCGGCGGCTGACTCAGCCGTCGCCCTCCGCGGCCTTGGCACGGCAGGCCGCACAGCGCCCGAAGATCGCGAAATGCTTCATATCCGTCTCGAAGCCGAACTGTTCGCGCAGAGTGGCGGTGAAGGGGTCGGCCACCGACTGGTCCGCCTCGATGACCTCCGTGCAGTCCCGGCACACCAGATGGATGTGGTGGTGGCGGTCGGCGAGGTGGTACGTCGGCGCGCCGTGCCCGAGATGGGCATGGCTGACCAGGCCCAGCTCCTCCAGGAGCTCCAGGGTCCGGTAGACGGTGGAGATGTTCACCCCGCCCGCCGTCTTGCGCACCTCGGTGAGGATGTCGTCCGGGGTGGCGTGCTCCAGTCTGTCCACGGCCTCCAGGACGAGCTGACGCTGCGGGGTCAGGCGGTATCCGCGCCTGCGGAGGTCGCTCTGCCAGTCGGTGGTCACCACACAGCCAGTGTAGGAGGCGGGCCGCCGGCGCGGAGGCGCACCGCGGAGGCGGCCCGTCCGTATCCCGCGTCAGCCGGCCGCCCGGACACCGCGCAGATAGCGGGCGAGAGCGCTGATCGCGGCCGGGTTGCGGGGGCTTTCGACGAGGTCGGCGTAGTCCATGACGTAGATCCGGTCGTTCTTGACCGCCGAGACGTTCGCCAGCGGGGCGTAGGACTTCAGGAACGCCTTCTTCTGCTCGCCGGTGGGGGTGCCGTAGTCGTTGATGACGATGACGTCGGGGTCGCGGGCGACGACGGTCTCCCAGCCGACGGTCGTCCAGGAGTCCTTGAGGTCCTTCATGACGTGGTCGCCGCCGGCCTTGGTGATGATGTCGTGCGGGCCGGCGTACCTGCCCGAGGTCAGCGGCTTGTCGCGGCCGCCGTCGTAGAGGAAGACGGAGGGGCGCCGGCCGGGGGCGGGAGCCTTCGCGGCGGCCTCGGCGACCTGCTTCTTGTACTTCGCGACCAGGGCGGCGGCCCGGTCCTCGACGTGGAAGATCTTCCCGAGGTTCTCCAGGTCGGCGTAGAGCGCCTCCAGGGGCGGCATCACCCCGCGGGAGGTGCCGGAGGCGCCGTTGCGGCAGGACTCGGTGAGCACATAGCTGCCGATGCCGAGCCGCTTGAGGGAGGCGGGGGTGAGGTCGTTGTCCTCGCCGAAGCCGTAGTTCCAGCCCGCGAAGACCAGGTCGGCCCTGGCGTCCAGCGCGATCTCCTTGGTGATCGCCTTCTTCGAGAGCCAGGGGACCTTGGCGTACGCGTCCTTCCAGGCCACCGCCTCGATCCTGCCGCGGTATGCGGGCATGACGTAACCGGCCATGTGGTCCTGGAGGCCGAGCGCGAACATGATGTCGGCGATGCCGACGTCGTTGGTGACCACGCGCCGCGGCGCCCGGTCGTAGGTGGTCTTCACCCCGCAGTTCTCGACGGTGACCGGGTAGTGGCCGCCGGCGGCCTGCCGCGGGGCGCCGCTCCCGGCGACCTCGGCTCCGCAGCCGGTCAGGGCGAGCGCCAGGACGGTGAGCAGGGCGGCGGGACGGCGGATGCGCATGGTGGTCCTCATGGGGCGGTGGGGGCGATGCGGTCGAAGAGCAGCTGTACGGCGCCGGATTCGGGGTGCCGTACGCGGTGCGCGCGGACGTGGAAGACCTCGGCGAGCAGGTCCTCGGTCAGCACGTCGTGCGGGGCGCCGGAGGCGACGATGCGGCCGTGCGCGATGACGTACAGCTCGTCGCAGTGCACGGCGGCCAGATTGAGGTCGTGCAGGGCGGTGAGCACGGTCAGCCCGCTGCCCCGTACGAGCGAGAGCACCTCCAACTGCTGGGCGATGTCGAGGTGGTTGGTGGGCTCGTCGAGGACCAGCACCTGCGGCTGCTGGGCCAGCGCGCGGGCGATCAGCACCCGCTGCTTCTCACCACCGGACAGGCTCAGAAAGCCCCGGCCGCCCAGGTGGCCCGCGCCGACCCGGGCCAGCGCCGCCGCGCAGATCTCCCGGTCGGCGTCGCTCGGCCGCCCGGAGCCGCCGCGCTGATGCGGCAGCCGCCCCATCGCGACGACCTCGGCGGCGGTGAAGTCGAAGTCGGTGGCGGCCTCCTGGGGGAGCGCGGCCAGGTGCCGTGCGCTCTCGCGGGCGGTCATGGCGTGCAGCTCCGCGCCGTCCAGCCGTACCGTGCCGGCGGCCGGGCGCAGCGCGCGGTAGACGCAGCGCAGCAGGGTGGACTTGCCGCTGCCGTTGGGGCCGACCAGCCCGACGAGCCGGCCGCTGCCGGCGCGCAGGGTCAGCTCGTGGACGAGGCGGGTGCCCGCCACCTCCACGGACAGCTCCTCGATGTCGATCCGCATCAGGCGCCCCCTCCGAAGCTGTAGCCGCGCCGGCGCATCAGCACGACGAAGCAGGGCACGCCGATGACGGCGGTGAGCACCCCGACCGGCAGCTCGACGGGCGCCAGCACCACCCGCGAGAGGGCGTCCACCCACACCAGCAGTACGGCCCCGAGCAGCGGCGCGACGGCCAGTACCCGGCGGTGGTCGGCGCCGACCAGCATCCGGGCCGCATGCGGCACCATCAGCCCGACGAAGCCGATCGCGCCGCTGACCGCGACCACCGCTCCGGTGACGGCGGCCGCGACCACGAACAGCTCGCGGCGCAGCCGCTCGGCGTCCACCCCCAGGGCCGCGGCGGTCTCGTCGCCCATGGCCAGCGCGTTCAGCCGGCCCGCGGAGAGCAGCAGGTGGACCAGGGCGGCGGCCACCGCGACCGCGGCGATCGGCAGCGAACCCCAGCCGGCCCCGCTCAGGCTCCCGAGCAGCCACATCATCGCCGAGCGGGCCGCCTCGCCGCGGTCGGCGCTGAAGACCATCAGGGTGGTGATCGCGGAGAAGCCGTAGTACATCGCGGTGCCGGTCAGCACCAGTCGCAGCGGGGTCAGCCCGTGGGCGGTGCGGGCCGCCGCGTACACCAGGACCATGGCCAGCAGCGCGGAGACGAACGCCGACACCGACAGCGCCCAGATGCCCAGCGCGCCCAGTGCCCCGAAGAGCAGGACGGCGTTGGCGCCGACGGCCGCGCCGGAGGAGATGCCCAGGACGAAGGGGTCGGCGAGCGCATTGCGGACCAGCGCCTGGACGGCCACGCCGATGGCGGCCAGCCCGGCGCCGACGACCGCGGCCAGCAGCACCCGGGGGAAGCGCAGCTCCCACACGATGGTGTACGAGGCGACCTCGCCGGGCGTGATGGTGCCGCCGGTCAGTCCGGCACCGAGGTAGCGCAGCACCTGTGCCCAGCTCACCCCGGCGGCGCCGAGGCCGACGCCGCACAGCAGGGAGCCGAGGAGGGCCACACAGAGCGCGGCCGCCAGCGGGGTGGTACGGGCGGGGCTTGCCAAGGGACGTACGCCTTCGGCTCGGGCCGCGGGCGTGGGAGTCCCCCCTGCTCCTGGAGAGCTTGGGGGAGGAAGGAGCGGCGGCCCGCGGCACGAGGCAGCGGCGCGTCCCCTCGCAGTCCGCGGCGAGTTGTCAGGATCGTGCGCCGCCGCGGGCGATCGGGCTTGCGGAAGGGGTCTTCCGCTTACCGTTGCGGGTCAGCGCCGGACTCTCACCGGACTTCCCCCGCGGGGCGCGTCACACCAGGGGGCCGGTCAGCCCTTGTACGGGGTGCCGTCCGGGTTGAAGAACGCGACCCCGTCCGGCATGTCGTCGGGCAGGCTCTCGGCCCACTCCTTCAGGTCGGCGACCTTCTTCAGATGCGCCGACATGTACGGGCGCAGCGGGACGTCCGGGGTGGTCTTCTCGCCGACCCACATCAGGTCGCTGTTGACATAGCCGTAGAGCCGCTTGCCGCCGCTGTACGGGCCGGAGGCGGCGGTGCGGGCGACGGCGTCGGTGGCCAGGTCGATCTGCGGCTTCTTGTCGGCCAGCTCGCCGTACCAGACCTCCGCGACACCCTGGTCGCGGATCATCACGACCTCGACCTTGCGGTCCGCGTCGACGCGCCAGTAGCCGCTCTCGGTCTCCAGCGGGCGGACCTTCTTGCCCTCGGCGTCGAGCACCCAGCTGTGCGAGGTGTACTCCAGGAAGTCGCGGCCGTCGTGGGTGAAGGTGACCTCCTGCCCGAAGTTGCACTTCTCGGCGCCCGGGAAGTCGGAGACGCCGGCACCCTCCCAGCGGCCGAGGAGGAAGGCGAGCGGCACCAGGGACGGGTTCAGGTCGGACGGGATCTCGATCATGACAGCTCAGACGATCTGTAGAGGAGGGAGGGGAAGGTCGGGTCAGCGCTGGCCCTGGTACAGCTTCTTCCAGGTCAGACCGGCGAACGCGATCACGCCGACGCCGACCAGAACCAGCAGGGTGGTGAAGAATGCCTCAAGCACGAGCGCGCTCCTTGGACGGAGTGAGGGTGGAACGGACCGCCTGCGAGTCTAGTCGCCACCGGTGACAGCGGCGCTGTGAGGTCGGCCGCCCGTCCGGTGCCGTCCTACTCTTGCCCCATGGCGAAGAAGCTCGTGATCAAGGTGACGGCGGGTGCCGATGCGCCCGAGCGGTGCTCGCAGGCGTTCACGGTGGCGGCGGTGGCGGTGGCCAGCGGCGTCGAGGTGTCGCTGTGGCTGACCGGGGAGTCGGTGTGGTTCGCGCTGCCGGGGCGGGCGGCCGAGTTCGAGCTGCCGCACGCCGCCCCGCTGCCGGAGCTGATCGACGGGATCCGCGCGGGCGGCGGGGCGATCACGGTGTGCACCCAGTGCGCGGCCCGGCGGAACATCGAGCAGAAGGACCTGATCGAGGGGGCGGGCATCGCCGGGTCCCAGCTCTTCGTCAGCGAGATCATGCCGGACGACGTGCAGGCGCTGGTGTACTGATCCGGCCCCGGGCGGCGGGGTGCCCGGCGGCGGGGGCGGCTACCGCGGGTGCTTGTCGTCGCCCCGGTCGTCCAGCTCGCGCCACCAGCGGTCGGACTCGGGATCGCCCGACTCGTCCCACCAGCGCTCGCCGGGCTCCCGCCGGTTGCCGATGATCGCCGCGACCGGCGGGATGACCATGGCGACCAGGCACATGCACACCGCGGCCGGCACCGACCACAGCCGCACCACGCCCCAGGCCAGGACGAACAGCACGAGGCACGCGCCCATCAGCACGAAGTACCGGCGATGACGGCGCTCGGCGGGCGACCGGCGGCGGCTGTCCATAGCTCCACGGTAAGTCCGCGGCACAGCGGAAAGAAGCCGCCGCGAACGCCCGTTCCGGGCCCCGGACACCCCGGAGGGCCGCACCCCCGCGCAGGCGTCCAAACCTCTGGGGTGCGGCCCTCCGGCCGTACGGAAAGTGCGTACAGACCGCCGTCAGACGGCGATGGCGACCTCCGCCAGGCCACCCTTCTGGGCGACGACGGTACGGTCCGCGCTGCCGCCCGGGACGAGCGCACGCAGCGTCCACGTGCCCTCGGCCGCGTAGAAGCGGAACTGTCCGGTCGCGGAGGTGGGGACCTCGGCGGTGAACTCGCCGGTGCTGTCCAGGAGTCGGACGTAACCGGTGACGGGCTGGCCGTCGCGGGTCACGCTGCCCTGGATCGTGGTCTCACCGGGCTTGATGGTCGAGGCGTCCGGGCCGCCGGCCTGTGCTCCACACATGGGTACTTCCTTGAGGGGTTCGGGGGAGAGGCTTCTTGCTTACTTGTTGGCGCCGAGCTCGATCGGGACGCCGACCAGGGAGCCGTACTCGGTCCAGGAGCCGTCGTAGTTCTTGACGTTGGTCTGGCCGAGCAGCTCGTGCAGCACGAACCAGGTCAGCGCGGAGCGCTCACCGATCCTGCAGTACGCGATGGTGTCCTTGGCGAGGTCGACGGACTCCTCCTCATAGAGGGCCTTGAGCTCGTCGTCCGACTTGAACGTGCCGTCGTCGTTGGCGTTCTTCGACCACGGGATGTTGCGGGCGCTGGGCACGTGGCCGGGGCGCTGCGACTGCTCCTGCGGAAGGTGCGCGGGGGCGAGCAGCTTGCCGCTGAACTCGTCGGGGGAGCGCACGTCGACGAGGTTGAGGCTGCCGATCGCGGCGACGACGTCGTCACGGAAGGCGCGGATGGAGGTGTCCTGGGCCTTGGCCTGGTACTGGGTCGCCGGGCGCTCGGGCACCTGCGCGCCGTCGACCAGGTCGCGCGAGTCCAGCTCCCACTTCTTGCGGCCGCCGTCGAGCAGCTTGACGCTGTCGTGGCCGTAGAGCTTGAAGTACCAGTACGCGTAGGAGGCGAACCAGTTGTTGTTGCCGCCGTAGAGGACGACCGTGTCGTCGTTGGCGATGCCCTTGGCGGACAGCAGCTTCTCGAAGCCCGCCTGGTCGACGAAGTCGCGGCGCACCGGGTCCTGGAGGTCCTTCTTCCAGTCGATGCGGACCGCGTTCTTGATGTGGTTCTTGTCGTAGGCCGAGGTGTCCTCGTCGACCTCGACGATCACGACCTTCGGGTCCTCGAGGTGGGCCTCGACCCAGTCGGCGTCTACGAGGACGTCGCTACGGCTCATGTTCTTCTCCTCCGGGGCAGTTGCGGGGGCGGTTGCAGAGTGGCACGCGGGTACGCCGGACACGCGCCTTTCCTGTCCGGATGGCCCGTTGTGTTCGAACGGGGCCGAAGTGGCGCTGTGCGGGGACTCGCGGGGTGGCGGGGTCCGAGGGGCGGACCCGGGGTGAGACGGGTGGGAAGGGCCCGTCAGACAGGGCGACAGAGCATGGCGGCGACGCGGCACAGGTCTACTGCCCGCCGCTTCGTGAGTACCGCCTGTCCCCGTGGACGGAGACCGCTCAATGCGCTCTGCATGCCACCGATCGTAGGGACGCCGGGCCGGGCATGTCACCGGTGTGTCGAATGGCGAGACGCGTCTGTCCGTTATGTGGGACGCGGAGTGGTGCGGGGCGGCCCCGGGCGCCCCGCCGGAGGCCGTGCGCCGGTGGGGGGTCTGGCGTACGGACCGGGGTGTCTCAGGAAGTGGACAGCGCGGCGGGCCGGTGGGGCGGCCCGCCGCCCTTCGCCCGTCAGCTGGGGATCTTGACGTTCTTCCCGGAGACCGAGAGGGAGATGCCGTCCGGCTTCGCCACCACCTCGTCCAGCTTGAGGTTGCCGGGCAGCCGGTCCAGCGTCCACACGTGGTCGGTCTGGGTGCGCACCTTCGACTGGCAGGTCGGCAGGGCCTTGCACATCGCCGGGATCTCGTCGGCGCGCAGCCTGACGGTGTTGCCGGAGACGGCCAGCGAGCCGGTCACCTCGATGGAGCTGAGGAGCGGCAGATTCGGCGAGATCTTGACCCGGGGGCCGTTCTTCTCCCCGGCGTAGCTGATCTTGATGCCGCCGCCGGCCGCCCTGGTCAGGTCCGCGTAGGAGATCGTGGCGCTGCCGGTGGCCGAGGCGGCGCTCTCGATGGAGGAGTAGTCGCTGGTCAGCCTGACGTCGTGGAACTGCGCGCGCAGCTTGTCCACGCGCAGCGTGCGCCCGTCGGCGCTGGCCGACATGCCCCCGAGATCCGCGTCCACCTCGGTCAGACTGCGGCCGAGGACCTGGGTCAGGAACGGGAAGCCCTTGATGGAGACCTCCGGGGTCCGGTCGAGCCCCTGGCTGCTGCGGATCTTCTCCGCGGCCTTGTCCTCGGCGAGATTCACCGCCAGCCGGTCGGCGGCCACGAAGAGCCCGCCGCATATGACGAGGATGACCAACAGCACGCGAAGTGCACGCATCGAACCACTTCCCCCACACCTGGGCCGGGTCCCGGCCGTATCGTCCGTGCAGGCCCCCTGCCTGCGCTCCGCACAGACCCTAAGGGACGTCGTCGGGGGAAGGCAGCGGCGGCCGCCGGGAAGGCGCAAGAACGACGGCCACCACGGGCGCTCCGTGGTGGCCGCCGGACCGATGACGCTCCCGGGCTGCCGGTCCTACTGGCCCAGCGCCCTGCCCAGGACGTACACCGCGGGCGCGGCCAGGGCCAGCGGCAGGGCGACGCCGGCCGTCATGTGCACAAAGCGGGAGGGGTAGTCGTAGCTGGCCACCCGCAGGCCGATCAGGGCGCAGCCGCCGGCCGCCAGGCCCAGCAGCGCGCCGGACGCGCCCAGGCCGGTGAGCTGGCCCGCGCCGATGCCGGCGCCCGCGGCGGCCAGCAGGGCGACGCCGACCGAGACGGGGAACGGCAGCGGCAGCGCACGGGCGAGGGTGGCCACCGCGACCGCGGCGGCGCCGACCGTCACCGCGTGCCCGCCCGCCGCGAGCTGTCCGGCGGCGAGCACCGCCAGCGCGGTCGAGGTCAGGCCGGCGGTCAGCGCGTACATCCGCTCGTCGGCGCTGCTGCGGTTGCGCAGCTGGAGGATCAGGACGAGCAGGCACCACACGCCCAGGGTGCCGATGCCCACCAGGGGCGCACTGGCGCGGTCGGTGGCCAGCAGGGCGGCGTCGGTGGCGAGCCCGGCCAGGAACGCCAGCGCGATGCCCTGGCGGGCCGGCCACATGCCGTTCAGCCGGAACCAGCCGGCGGCGGTGACCGCCTGCAGCAGCGCCACCGGGATGGCGAGCAGCGGGCGGCCCAGCGGCGCGGCCAGCGCGAGCAGCAGGGCGAGCCCGGCGGTCAGCGCGGCCGGCTGGATGCCCGGCGGGATGATCGGCGAGCGGCCCTCGGCGCGGGCGCGCTGGTTGGGCGCGAGGGGCGCGGCGGGCAGCGGCGCGGTGGCGGCCGGCGCGGCGGCCGGTGCGGTCCTGGCCGGCGGGTGCTGACGGGCGTACGGCTCCTCGGCCGGCGGCGCGCTCTGGTGCTGGGCGGGCTGGGCGGGCAGCTGGCCGTAGTGCGGCTGCGGCGCCGGCGCGGGCTGCTGCGGCGTCGGCTGCTGCTCGTATGTGCCGTAGCCGTACTGGCCGTGCCCGTACGGCTCGTGCGGCTGCGGCTGCGGCTGCTGTGCGTAGGGGTCGTACGCCTGCTGCCCGTACGGGGCGCCGTACGCCGTCTGCGGGTCGTGCGGCGCCTGCCCGGACTGCCCGTCCTGCTGGGCGTACGGATCCGGCTGCGCATACGGGTCGTGCGGCTGGTACGGGGAGTGGCCCTGGGGCTGGTAGTCGCTCATGGTCTCCTGCTCACCCTCCCGCGAACGGCGGCAGGACCTCGACGGTTCCGCCCTCGGCCAGGTGCACCGCGGCATGGTCGCGGGTGCCGACCGGATCGCCGTCCACCAGGAATGAGCAGCGCATCAGCACGCGGGCGAACTCGGGGTTGCCGGCATGCGCCGCGCGCGCCGCGTCCAGCGCCTCGGCGAGCGTCGCCGCCGCATACGGCTCCTCAGCCGTGCCGGCGGCGGCCTTCGCCGCGGCCCAGTAGCGCACGGTGCCAGTTGTTGTCACGGCGGCCTCTTCGTCGTGTCGGTCGGGGGGCCGCCTGTCGTGCGGGCCGCCCCGTCGTTGCCGCCTCCATGATGGCGTACGCGGCGGACGATCCGGGTCCGGGCAAGTTCTGGCAAAGGAGCACACCGCGTCCTGGGCCGACTGCCGTAAATTCGATTGCCGAAGGCAAGCGTTCACATAGGCTCCTTGTGTGTTGGTCCGACTCGCGCGGGGGCATCTGCGGCCCCACAGGCGCTCGATATCCCTGATCGTGCTGCTCCAGCTCATCCAGACCCTGGCGACCCTCTATCTGCCCACCCTCAACGCCGACATCATTGACAACGGTGTCGTGAAGGGCGACACGGGCTACATCCTCCGCGTCGGCGGCCTCATGACCGCGGTGACACTGCTGCAGATCGTCTGCGCGAGCGGCGCGGTCTACTTCGGTGCCCGTACGGCCATGGCGCTCGGCCGGGACATCCGCGCCGCGGTCTTCGACCGGGTGCAGTCCTTCTCCGCCCGGGAGGTCGCCACGTTCGGCGCCCCGTCGCTGATCACCCGCACCACCAATGACGTCCAGCAGGTCCAGATGCTGGTGCTGATGACGTTCACGATGATGGCCTCGGCGCCGATCATGTGCGTCGGCGGCATCGTCATGGCGCTCAACCAGGACGTGCCGCTGTCCGGGCTGCTGCTGGCCATCGTCCCGGCCCTCGGGATCGTCGTCTCACTGATCGTGCGCCGGATGCGTCCGCTCTTCCGCGGGGTGCAGGAGCGCATCGACACCGTCAACCGCGTGCTGCGCGAGCAGATCGCCGGTATCCGCGTCATCCGCGCCTTCGTCCGCGACCGGCACGAGCGCGAGCGGTTCGCCGGGGCCAACACCGACCTGTACGACGTGTCGGTGCGCGCCGGCCGGCTGATGTCGATGATGTTCCCGCTGGTCATGCTGATCGTGAACCTCTCCAGCGTGGCCGTCGTCTGGTTCGGCGGACTGCGCATCGACAGCGGCGCCATGCAGATCGGCGCGCTGACCGCCTACCTCAGCTACCTGATGTACATCCTGATGTCGATCATGATGGCGACGTTCATGGTGATGATGCTGCCGCGCGCGGAGGTCTGCGCCGAGCGCATCCAGGAGGTGCTGGCGACGGACTCCAGCGTCACACCGCCCGCACACCCCGTCACCGAGCTGCGCCGGCGCGGCGAACTGGAGCTGCGCGGCGTCGAGTTCCGCTTCCCGGGCGCCGAGCAGCCGGTCCTGCGGGACATCTCGCTGACCGCCCGCCCCGGCGAGACCACCGCCGTGATCGGATCGACCGGCAGCGGCAAGTCCACCCTCCTCGGGCTCGTCCCCCGGCTCTTCGACGCCACCGGCGGCGCGGTCCTGGTGGACGGCGAGGACGTCCGCACCCTCGATCAGGAGACCCTGGCCCGCGCCATCGGCCTGGTCCCGCAGAAGCCGTACCTCTTCTCCGGGACGGTCGCCAGCAACCTCCGCTACGGCAATCCCGACGCCACCGACGAGGAGCTGTGGCACGCCCTGGAGACCGCCCAGGCGCGGGACTTCGTCGAGCGGATGGACGGCGGGCTGGACGCCCCCGTCGCGCAGGGCGGCTCCAATGTCTCCGGCGGCCAGCGCCAGCGCCTGGCCATCGCCCGCGCACTGGTCCGCAAGCCCGAGATCTACCTCTTCGACGACTCCTTCTCCGCCCTGGACTACGCGACCGACGCCGCGCTGCGGGCCGCGCTGGCCCGCGAGACGGACCGGGCGACGGTGGTGATCGTCGCCCAGCGGGTCTCCACGATCCGCGGCGCCGACCGGATCGTCGTCCTGGACGAGGGCCGCGTCGTGGGCACCGGCACCCACACCGAGCTGATGGCCGGCAACGAGACCTACCGGGAGATCGTGCTCTCCCAGCTCACCGAGCAGGAGGCGGCGTGACCACCGCGGACAAGGGGGCCGCCGCCCCCGCGAAGACCGAGGAGACCGGGGAGACCGCGAAGACCGGGGAGACCGGGGAGACCGCCAAGGCGGCGCCGGTCCGGGGCCCGGCCCCCGCGGCCGGCCCGGCCCGTTTCATGGGCGGCCAGCCCACCGAGAAGTCCATGGACTTCAAGGGCTCCGGCAAGCGGCTGCTCGCCCAGATGCGCCCCGAGCGCGCCGTCATCTCCGTCGCGCTGCTGCTCGGGGTGCTGAGCGTGGCGCTGACCGTCGTCGGCCCCAAGGTCCTCGGCCACGCCACCGACCTGATCATGTCCGGCATCATCGGCCGCCGGCTGCCCGACGGGATCACCAAGGCCGAGGCCGCACGGCAGCTGCGCGCCCACGGCCAGGACGGGCTGGCCGACATGCTCGGCGCGATGCCGGTCGTCCCCGGCCACGGCATCGACTTCGGCGCGGTCGGCACGGTCCTGCTGTGGGCCACCCTGATCTACGCCGGTGCCTCCCTCTTCGGCTTCGTGCAGGCCCGGATCGCCACCAAGGTCGTCCAGCGCACCGTCTTCCGGATGCGCGAGCAGGTCGAGGAGAAGCTCGCCCGGCTGCCGCTGAGCTACTTCGACAAGCAGCAGCGCGGCGAGGTGCTCTCCCGCGCCACCAACGACATCGACAACATCCAGCAGACGCTGCAGCAGACGCTGAGCCAGATAGTGACCTCGCTGCTGACCATCCTCGGCGTGCTCGCCGTGATGTTCTGGATCTCCTGGCTGCTGGCCCTGGTCGCCCTGGTCACGGTCCCGGTCTCGGTCGTCGTCGCCACCAAGATCGGCAAGCGGGCCCAGCCGCAGTTCGTCCAGCAGTGGAAGACCACCGGCAAGCTCAACGCGCACGTCGAGGAGATGTACACCGGCCACAGCCTGGTGAAGGTCTTCGGCCGGCAGAAGGAGTCCGCCGCACTCTTCCGCGAGCAGAACGAGGCCCTGTACACCGCGTCCTTCAAGGCCCAGTTCATCTCCGGTGTCATCCAGCCCGCGATGATGTTCATCGGCAACCTCAACTACGTCCTGGTGGCCGTCATCGGCGGTCTGCGGGTGGCCTCCGGATCCCTGTCCATCGGTGACGTCCAGGCCTTCATCCAGTACTCCCGGCAGTTCAGCCAGCCGCTGACCCAGGTCGCCTCGCTGGCCAACCTCGTCCAGTCCGGAGTCGCCTCCGCCGAGCGGGTCTTCGAGCTGCTGGACGCGCGGGAGCAGGAGCCGGACGCGGCCGACCCGGCCCGGCCCGTGGACATCGCGGGCCGCGTCGAGTTCGAGGACGTCTCCTTCTCGTACACCGCGGACAAGCCCCTCATCGAGAACCTGTCGCTGTCCGTCCGCCCCGGCCAGACCGTCGCCATCGTCGGCCCGACCGGCGCGGGCAAGACCACCCTCGTCAACCTCCTGATGCGCTTCTACGAGGTCGGCGGCGGCCGGATCACCCTCGACGGCGTCGACATCGCCGCCATGTCCCGCGAGGAGCTGCGCTCCCACATCGGCATGGTCCTCCAGGACACCTGGCTCTTCGGCGGCACGATCGCGGAGAACATCGCTTACGGCGCCCCCGCCGGCACCTCCATGGACAAGATCGTCGCCGCCGCGAAGGCCACCCACGTGGACCGCTTCGTCCGGACCCTGCCCGACGGCTACGACACCGTCATCGACGAGGAGGGCGGCAATGTCTCCGTGGGCGAGAAGCAGCTGATCACCATCGCCCGCGCCTTCCTCGCCGAACCCGAGATCCTCGTCCTCGACGAGGCCACCAGCTCGGTCGACACCCGCACCGAGGTCCTCATCCAGCACGCCATGGCCCAGCTCCGCACCGGCCGCACCAGCTTCGTCATCGCCCACCGCCTGTCCACCATCCGCGACGCCGACACCATCCTCGTCATGGAGAACGGCACGATCGTCGAGCAGGGCTCGCACGAGGCGCTGCTGGCGGCGGGCGGCGCCTACGCACGGCTGTACGCGGCGCAGTTCGAGGCGGCGGTGGCCGAGACCGGCTGACGCCACGCACACGAGGCGGAGTCCGGCGGCGAGGGGCGACGGGCCGTGCCCGGTGCCCGGTGCGCAGGGGGTGCGCATCCGTGCGCTCTCCGTGCGCCCCCCCAGGGCGCGCCGCGCCGCCCGCCGCCGGGCCGCGGGAGGCCGTACCTCCCGGACGGAGACATGATCACGTCCGCATGCTGGGAAAACCGGACGGCCGCGGGAAATGCCGCGGACCGGACTGGAGTGCTGGTGAGGCGGTGCGCGGGGGCGGGCGCGGCGGTCCGCGACCGGGCGGCGGAATCCGCTTCAGGACGGGCCCTGCGGGGTGCGGGCGGCCCCGGTCCGGACCCTCGCGTACGTCAACCGGGACACGCGATGACCACTCGAAGTGATCGACGGAACACAGGAACGTGCAAAATCGACCTCGGGTGCGGAACTCTTCTGAGCTATTCTGCTGGGCAAGAAGGATCCGGGCAGCGTAGCCCCCGGGTCCTTTTGTGCTTTCAGCCACGAGCCGCGTGGCTGACAGGACCGTACGAAGCAGTGCCGCAGACTCCCCCGGCCAGGGCCGGGAGGTGCCCCCGTCGCAGGGACCGAGGAGGAACCAGACGTCATGGGCGAGCGAAGCAGGCAGGACCGTGAGCAGATCAGGGCGGAACGCTCCGTGAACCGGGCAGGTGGTCGGAGGTGAGTTCGCTCCTGCTGCTGACCAACGCACTCCAGCCGTCGACGGAGGTGCTCCCGGCGCTCGGCCTGCTGCTGCACAGTGTGCGGGTGGCCCCCGCCGAGGGCCCGGCCCTCATCGACACCCCGGGGGCCGACGTCATACTGATCGACGGCCGCCGCGACCTTCCGCACGTCCGCTCCCTGTGCCAGCTGCTGCGGTCCACCGGCCCCGGCTGCCCGCTGGTCCTGGTGGTCACCGAGGGCGGGCTGGCCGCCGTCACCGCCGACTGGGGCGTCGACGACGTCATGCTGGACACCGCAGGACCCGCCGAGGTCGAGGCGCGGCTGCGGCTGGCGATGGGCCGCCAGCAGATCACCACCGACGACGGCCCGATGGAGATCCGCAACGGCGACCTCTCGGTGGACGAGGCGACCTACAGCGCCAAGCTGAAGGGGCGGGTCCTGGACCTGACCTTCAAGGAGTTCGAGCTGCTGAAGTACCTGGCGCAGCACCCGGGCCGGGTCTTCACCCGCGCCCAGCTCCTGCAGGAGGTGTGGGGCTACGACTACTTCGGCGGTACCCGGACCGTGGACGTCCACGTCCGGCGGCTGCGCGCCAAGCTCGGCCCCGAGCACGAGTCGCTGATCGGCACGGTCCGCAACGTCGGCTACCGCTTCGTGACGCCGGAGAAGGCGGAGCGCGCCGCGGAGGCCAAGGCCAAGGGCGAGGCCGGGCAGGCCGCGAAGTCCGCCCGCGGCGGGGAGCCCGCGGACGGCCGGGCACCGGCGGACGGCGACGGTTCCGGCCAGGCGGTCGCCGCCGCCGCGGAATCCCCCGCCGTCCGGCCTGCCCGCCGGTAGGACCACCCGCGTAGACTGCCGCGCGTGGCCAAGGTGACGCGGGATGATGTGGCAAGGCTGGCGGGTACATCCACCGCCGTTGTCAGTTACGTCATCAACAACGGACCCCGGCCGGTCGCCCCGGCCACGCGCGAGCGGGTGCTCGCCGCCATCAAGGAGCTGGGCTACCGGCCGGACCGCGTCGCGCAGGCGATGGCGTCCCGCCGTACCGACCTCATAGGCCTGATCGTGCCGGACACCCGGCAGCCGTTCTTCGCGGAGATGGCGCACGCGGTCGAGCAGGCCGCCGCCGAGCGCGGAAAGATGGTGCTGGTCGGCAACGCCAACTACCTCGACGAGCGCGAGGTGCACTATCTGCGCGCGTTCCTCGGGATGCGGGTGGCCGGGCTGATCCTGATCAGCCAGGGCCCCAGTGAGCACGCCGCCGCCGAGATCGACGCCTGGGACGCCCGGGTGGTGCTGCTGCACCGCCGGCCGGACGCCATCGACGACGTCGCCGTGATGACGGACGACATCTGGGGCGCGCAGCTGGTGACCCGGCATCTGCTGGAGCACGGCCATCCGTACGTCGCCTTCCTCGGCGGCACGGAGGAGACCCCGAAGTCCGGCGACCCGGTCACCGACCACGTCGAGGGCTGGCGGCGGGCCATGCTGGAGTCGGGCAGGACCCCCGAGGGCCGCTACTTCCAGGCGGCGTACAACCGCTACGACGCCTACCAGGTCGCGCTGAAGCTGCTGGCGGGGCCCGAGCGGCCGCCGGCCATCATGTGCGCGACCGACGACCAGGCGATCGGTGTCCTGCGGGCCGCCCGTGAGCTGCGGATCGACGTCCCCGGTGAGCTGGCGGTCGCCGGCTTCGACGATGTGAAAGAGGCGGCGCTCACGGATCCGCCGCTGACCACCGTGGCCTCGGACCGCGAGGCGATGGCGCGGGCGGCGGTCGACCTCGTGCTGGACGACGGGCTGCGGGTGGTCGGCTCCCGGCGGGAGCGGCTGCGGCAGTTCCCGTCACGCCTGGTCGTACGGCGCTCGTGCGGCTGCGGCGGCTGAGCGGCCCGCAGCGGTCCTTATTCCGGGCATACCCACTTCTGCCGGGTCTCTCAGGGCGTTCTCAGACGCTTCTCATGGACCGGGAGCACAGTCTTCACCATGACCGAGAGCTACCGCCGAAGCGGCGATGAGATGCCACAGGACCGGCCGTACGCATACGGCGCCGAGCACCACGACACCTACGGCGGCGCGCAGGGTTTCCCCCCGCCCCCGCCGTACGCACCGGGCGTCGCCGAGGCACCGCCCGCGCCGCGGCGCCGGGCCCGCCGGCCGGTCGCGCTGATCGCGGCGGTGGCGCTCGCCTCGGGTCTCATCGGGGGCGGCAGCGCGGCGCTGATCGCCGGCGCGACCGCCGGGCAGAGCGCGAACGGCGCCTCGACCCCGCTCGTCAACGCCGGCAAGACCGGTGGCAGCGGGGTCTCGGGCGTGGCCAAGGCGGTCAGCCCGGCGATAGTGGAGATCAAGGCGCGGACCAGCGGCGGCCAGTCCACCGGCTCCGGCGTCGTGATCACCGGCGACGGCGAGATCATCACCAACAACCACGTGGTGGCGGGCGCCGAGTCGGTGGCCGTCACCTTCAGCGACGGCAGCCGCAGGACGGCCAGGGTCGTGGGCACCGACCCCGACAAGGACCTGGCGCTGATCAAGGTCCGCGGGGCCAAGGGCCTGACCGCGGCCGCCCTCGGCGACTCCGGCAGGCTCGCGGTCGGCGACCAGGTGGTCGCGATCGGCTCCCCCGAGGGCCTGACCGGCTCGGTGACCAGCGGTATCGTCTCCGCCCTCAACCGGGATGTCACCGTGCCCAAGGAGCAGGGCCAGGGGCGGCAGGGCGATCCGGACGGCGGTGGCGGCTGGCCGTTCGAGTTCGGCGGCAACCAGTACAACGGGGACACCGGCTCGTCGAAGACCTCCTACAAGGCCATACAGACCGACGCGTCGCTCAACCCGGGCAACTCCGGTGGCGCCCTGATCAATATGCAGGGGCAGATCATCGGCATCAACTCCGCGATGTACTCGCCGAGTTCGGCGACGAGCAGCACCGCGGGCAGCGTCGGCCTCGGCTTCGCCATCCCCATCAACACCGTCAAGGCCGACCTCGACGCGCTGCGCGGCGGCGGGAGCGGCGGCGCCAGCAGCGGCGTCTGACTCCCCGCCCGGCCCGGTGCCGTGCAAGGCTTAAGGACCAGCCGCCCGTACAGCCGTCCCACCCGAGGTAACCACGCACATGAGCCCCGCCGAGCACGGTGACCAGCCCGCCCGCATCCTGATCGTCGACGACGAGCCCGCGGTCCGCGAGGCGCTGCAGCGCTCGCTCGCCTTCGAGGGCTACGGCACCGAGCAGGCGGTCGACGGGCTGGACGCGGTCGAGAAGGTCGCCTCCTACGGCCCCGAACTGATCGTGCTGGACGTCCTGATGCCCCGTATGGACGGGCTGACCGCCGCCCGCCGGCTGCGGGCGAGCGGGGTGACCGTACCGATCCTGATGCTCACCGCCCGGGACACGGTCGGCGACCGCGTCACGGGGCTGGACGCCGGTGCCGACGACTACCTCGTCAAGCCCTTCGAGCTGGACGAGCTGCTCGCCCGGATCCGCGCGCTGCTGCGCCGCAGCTCGTACGCGGCGGCCGGCGCGCAGCCCGAGGAGGGCGAGACGCTGGGCTTCGCCGATCTGCGGATGGACCTGTCGACCCGTGAGGTGACCCGGGGCGGCCGGCCGGTCGAGCTGACCCGCACCGAGTTCACGCTGCTGGAGATGTTCCTGGCGCATCCGCGGCAGGTCCTCACCCGTGAGCAGATCCTCAAGGCGGTCTGGGGCTTCGACTTCGAGCCCACCTCCAACTCCCTCGACGTCTATGTGATGTACCTGCGCCGCAAGACGGAGGCGGGCGGCGAGCCGCGGCTGGTGCACACGGTGCGGGGAGTCGGGTACGTCCTGCGGGCGGACGGCGGGGCGGAGTGAGCGCCGGCCGCCCCGGCCCCCTGGCCCGCTTGCGGCAGCTGCCGCTGCGGTCGCGGCTGGCGATGCTGGTGGGTCTCGCGGTGGCGGTGGCGGTCGCCGTCTCGGCCGCGGCCTGCTGGGTGATCACCCGCGACCGGCTCACCGAGCAGCTCGACGAGACGCTGAGCTCGGTGAAGGTGGACGACAGCTACGTCCAGGCGCTGATCGCCCACTGCAACGACCAGCCCGGTCTGCGCTTCCAGCCCACCCCGTACACGGTCCGCCTGGTGTCGTCCAGCGGCTATGTCTGTACGGCCCCCGACAAGGCGGAGATCCCCGCGCAGCGGGCGGACGTCCTGGTGGCCGAGCGGCGGCTGCCCAGCAGCGTGCGCACCGCCAGGGACGAGAACGGCACCGAGATGCGGGTGTCGACCATGCTCTACCACGGCCCGGTCACCGACGCCTCGGGCAATCCGCTCGCGATCTCCGTGGCCGCCCCCATGGACCAGGTCACCCAGCCGCTCAACCAGCTCGCGCTGGTGCTGCTGATCGTCGCCGGGGTCGGGGTGCTGGGCGCCGCGACCGCCGGACTGTGGGTCGCCCGCGCGGGCCTCAAACCCGTCGACCGGCTCACCGAGGCCGTCGAACAGGTCGCCCGCACCGAGGACCTGACCATCCGGATCCCCGCGGACGGCGAGGACGAGATCGCCCGCCTCTCGCGCTCCTTCAACGCGATGACCGCCGCGCTGGCCGCCTCCCGCGATCTGCAGCGGCAGCTGATCGCGGACGCGGGCCATGAGCTGCGCACACCGCTGACCTCGCTGCGGACGAACATCGATCTGCTGGTGCGCAGCGAGCAGTCCGGCCGCCCGATCCCGGCCGCCGACAGGGAGGCGCTGCTGGCGTCGGTGAAGGCGCAGATGGGGGAGCTGGCGGCGCTGATCGGCGATCTGCAGGAGCTGTCCCGGCCGCCCGAGCCCGGCCAGAGCGCCGTCGAGGTCGTGGCGCTGCACGACATCGTCGGCTCGGCGCTGGAGCGGGCCCGGCTGCGCGGCCCGTCGCTGACCATCACCGCCGAGGTGGAGCCCTGGTACGTACGGGCGGAGTCGGCCGGGCTGGAGCGCGCGGTGGTCAACCTGCTGGACAACGCGGTGAAGTTCAGCCCGGCCGGCGGCACCATCGAGGTCCGGCTGACCGGCGGCGAGCTGACCGTACGCGATCACGGGCCCGGTATTCCGCAGGACGAACTGCCGCATGTCTTCGAGCGGTTCTGGCGCTCGCCGTCCGCGCGCAGCCTGCCCGGCAGCGGCCTGGGGCTGTCGATCGTGGCGCGGACGGCGGAGCGGGCGGGCGGCGCGGTACGGCTGCGGTCCGGCGATCTCGGCGGCACCGAGGCGGTGCTGACCCTGCCGGGCGCGCCGGCACCGCCGCCGCAGCTGCCCGAGGAGCCGCCGGTGCCGCCGGGCCCGCCGCCGGGCACCGGGAGCTGACGCCCGGGCCGGCCGGCCGCACCCCTGGGGCGCTACTTCTTCCCGGCCGCGTCCCCGACCGGAAGGTTGGACCCCGACAGCTCGGCCCGGATGCCGTCCTGCTGGACGGAGATGTTGCGCAGCCGTACGTCGCCGGGCGTCTTGGGCAGCCGGAAGGACAGCGACAGCCGGTCGGCGAGCTGCGGCTTGGTCAGCCCGCTCAGCGTGCCGAGGATCTTCGGGTCGATGCCGACCTTCTCCAGCAGCCAGGGGTGGTCGATCACCACATCGACGAGGTTGACCTTCATCAGCTGCTGGATGAAGCGCGGCGACCCGGTCAGCTCGTGCAGCTTCTCCTCGTTGCGCAGCGCCTCGTCGATGTACGGCCGGGGGATGCCGATGCGGTCCGCGATGGCCGGGATGCCGAGCATCGACTTGACCTTGGCGGCCTGGCGGCTGAGCTCGGCGGCGGCCTTGCGGGTCAGCCGCAGGCCCTCCTCCTTGCCGGTGCCGGGGCGGTAGACGGCGACATCGCCGATGTCCAGGCGCATCCGGCTGATCTCGGTGGAGATACCGCGGTCGCCGGCCCGCTGAATGCGCGCCTCGGCCCGTACGCGCAATTCGTGCCCGGCGATCGGCAGTCGCCCGACCGCGCGGATGGAATTGTGGCCCAGCTCACTGAATTTCACCTGGGAGGCGCCCAGTTCGCGATTCATGTCGTCGAAGGCGAGCAGCACGGTGCCGTGCATGGAGCCGATCGTGGCGCCCTTGATGGAGGTGGGCAGATCGCCGTCGATGCGTATGTCGTCCGCGGTCGCCTCGAATTTCGCCAGCGAGACCCGGTCGGCGGCGACATCCGGAATGCTGACGTGCACCCGGTCGACGCGCTTGTCCAGGACCTGGGTGAGGAACGGGAATCCCTGGATGTCGACTTCCGGTTTGCCGTTCAGATGCAGCGAATCCTTCAGCTTTTCCGCGGCCGCGTCCTGTGCGTAGAGCACGGCGAACCGGTCGCAGACGGTGAGGAAAACGGTGGCGACCAGGACCGCCACCAGCAGCTTCAGGGTGATCGGGACGGCGGCGAAGCGGCTGATGCCGCGCTTTTTGCGGCGGTGGTTCGGCGGCTTCCAGGCCTCGTCCCCGTCGTCGTCCGAGCGCAGCCCCAGGCCCAGCGGGTCGTCGCTGTCGTCGCGCTCGTTGAGGTAGGTGCGGCGGCGGGTGGCGCCGGGAGCGTCGAACGGGCCGGATTCCGGATCGGGTTCGGGCTCCGGCTCGGGGTCGGCGAGGGCCGCCAGATCCGCATACGGATTGACCGGTGCAAGGGTTCTGGTGCCGCCGGAGAGGTCGTTCCCGGCGTCCGGCGCCGGGGAATGCGGATGGTGCCGGTCGGCGGGCTCCGGCGAGGGTGAAGATATGCGTATGGGGGATCGCATCCGAACATCCCACCATGAGCAAGACCCTTGTACGCAACTCGAACCGGGGGTACGTCGGGAAAGCGAAGGTTGTCCGCTCAGTCTTGGCAAAAAATTGCCGCGCACGCCCCGGCGGACCTGAACTACCGTCACTCCTCTTGTGCAACTGACGGAACCGTCCGAATCGGGCGGCGGAATTCACGAGTTCCCGAAGGTGGTCCCATGATCGTGGTAACCGGAGCGACCGGCAATATCGGCCGCAGCCTCGTCGGCCGGCTCCTCGCGGAAGGCGTCGCCGTACGCGCACTGACCCGCGATCCGGCGCGCGCCGCGCTGCCCGCCGGGGCCGAAGTGGTGCGCGCCGACCTCACCGGCACCGACGACCTCACCCCGCTCCTCGCTGGTGCCGACGCGCTCTTCCTCAACCTGGCGGCCGGCGGCGAGGGCGCGGCGACCGCCCTGATCGACGCCGCCGTCAAGGCCGGTGTCCGCCGGATCGTCCTCAACTCCTCGATGGGCGTGACCGATACGCCCGCCGACGAGACCAACTTCATCGCCCGGATGCACGCCGCCCTGGAGCGCGCGGTGCGCGACTCGGGCCTGGAGTGGACCTTCGTCCGCGGCGCCAACTACGCCGCCAACACGCTCGCCTGGGCCCCGTCGATCCGCGCGACGGGGGTCGTCCGCGATGCGCACCCCGGCGCCCAGGGCGTCCCCGTCCACGAGGACGACCTCGCGGACGTCGCCGCCGTCGCGCTCATGGACCGCACCGGCACCCATCAGGGCCGGATCTACCAGGTCACCGGCCCCGAGCAGATGACCTTCGCCCAGCAGGTCGCCGAGATCGGGCGGGCCATCGGACGCGAGACCCGCATCGAGCAGATCTCCGAGGACGCGGCCGCCGAGGCGATGTCCGGCCCGCACCTGCCCAAGGAGGCCGCCCTGGAACTCGTCCGGCTCTTCGGCCAGACGGTCGAGGCCCCCGCCTTCCCCGTCTCGGACGCCGTCGAACGCGTCACGGGCCGCCCGGCCCGCCCCTTCGCCCAGTGGGCGAGGGATCACGCCGCCGACTTCTCCTGACCGGCCCGCACCAGCCACACCGGCTCCGCCGCACGGCGGAGCCGCGGCTGCGGCCGCCGGCGGACGAAAACCCTTTGCCCGCGCGGCCCGTGCCGCCATACCGTCCGCGCATGCTGCCTCGCGTGGATACGGATGACGAGTGGGACGCGATCGTCCCCGACGAAGCGGTGATGCAGCCGGGCGCCCTGGCGCTCTGCGCGCGGCTCGGGCTGCGGGACGCGACCCTGACCCGCTACCCCGCCGGCTCCCAGCCGGTGTACGCCGTCGGGGACCGCTACGTCCTCAAGCTCTTCCCGGCCGCCAGCGCCGACGACGGGATCACCGAGGCCCGGGTCCTCGCCCACGTCCAGGGCCGGCTGCCGGTGCCCACGCCGTATGTCCACGACGCCGGCGAGTACGAGAACGGCTGGCGCTATGTGCTGATGTCCCGGCTGCGCGGCAGCGACCTGGCCGTCGCCTGGCCCCGGATACCCCGCGCCGACCAGGACCGCATCGCCACCGAAGCCGGGGAGACCCTCGCCGCCCTGCACGCCCTCGACCCCAAGCCGCTCACCGACGTCCTGGGGCCGGGCGACTGGGGCGCCTTCCTCGCGCGTCAGCGCGCCGGCGCCGTCGACCAGCAGCGCGCCCGCGGGCTGCCCGAGCCCTGGCTGGAGCAGATCCCCGACTTCCTCGACTCGGTGGCCCTGCCCGCGCACCCGCCCGCCGCCCTGCTGCACACCGAGTTCATGCGCCAGCATCTGACCGTCGACGAAGCCGACGACTGGCGGCTGACCGGACTCCTCGACTTCGAGCCCGCCATGATCGGCCACCGCGCGTACGACTTCGTCGCCGTGGGCCTGTTCGTCTCCCGGGCCGACCCGCGCCTGCTGTCCCGCGTCTTTTGTGCCTACGGCGAGACCTTCGCCCCCCGCGAACTGCTCGCCTGCACGCTCCTGCACGTCTACAGCAATCTGCCCTGGTACCTGCGCGAACTGCCCGCCCCACCCGAACCGGGCCTGGAATCGCTGGCCGAGACCTGGTTCGGGGTGGGGTGAGGGCGGCTGGTGCCGGTTACTTCACCACGGTGATGCGGTCCGCCTTGGGCGGGGTGAGCGGCCGCTCCTTCGAGGAGTGGGCGGTCAGGTAGGCGGTGAAGGCGTCGAGGTCGGAGGGGCCGACGTACTTGTTCTTGGCCTCCTTGAAGACGGGGAAGCCGTCGCCGCCGCCGGCCAGGAACTCGTTCATGGCGACGCGGTAGGTCTTCGCGGGGTCGAGCGCCGCCCCGTTCAGCCTGACCGAGTCCTTGACGACGCGGTCGGCGCCGGTCTTGGTCAGGTCGAGGGTGTAGGTCAGCCCCGCGGAGACCTGCAGGATCCGGGGGGAGGCCTCGTTGGGGCCGCTGACCTGCTGCTGGAGGGCGGTCAGCAGCTGGGCGCCGGTCAGGTCGACGACATTGGTCATGTTGGTGAACGGCTGGACGGTGAAGGCCTCGCCGTAGGTGACCACGCCGTCGCCCTCCGATCCGGACGCCTTGAAGGCGAGGTCGGAGCGGATGCCGCCGGGGTTCATCAGGGCGAGCTGGGCGCCGCCCTTGCCGTCCGCCTTGGTGGCCTCCAGCTGGGCGTCGGCGATGACGTCGCCGAGCGGGGACTCCAGGGTGCCCGCGCCGCGGCCCGCGATGTCGGCCGAGATGTGGCCGACGGGGCGGCCGGCGACCGGGGCGGCGAGCTTGTTCCAGCGGGCGATCAGGGACGTCATGTCCGCGGCCTTGGGCACGTCGCGCCGCACGGCGTGGTTCGCGGACCTGACGCCGGTGCGCACGATGTCCTTGGTCCTGCGGTCGTACGTCAGCGTCGTGTCGGTGTAGACCTTGCCGAACGACGACGCCGAGGTGACCATGCGCGGCTTGCCCGCCGGGTCCGGGATCGTGCAGACGTACGCCTCGTGGGTGTGGCCGGTCACGAACGCGTCGACCTTGGAGGTGACGCCCTTGGCGATCGCGGTGATCGGGCCAGAGATCCCGTCGCCGGGCCCGGGGCTGTCGCAGTCGTAGTTGTACGCCGTCGAGGCCGGCTCGCCGCCCTCGTGGATCAGGGTGACGATGGACTTCACCCCCTGCTTGTCCAGCTCCTTGGCGTACTTGTTGATCGTCTCGATCTCGTCGTGGAACTTCAGGCCCTTGACGCCGTCGGCCGTGACGACGTCCGGGGTGCCCTCCAGGGTCAGCCCGATGAAGCCGATCTTGACGCCGTTCTTCTTCCACACCGTGTACGGCTTGAGGATCGGCTTGTCCGTCTTCTCGTCCGTCACGTTCGCGGCGAGATAGGGGAAGGCCGCGCCCGGGAACACCTTGCCCTTCTCGTAGCAGCCGTCCTTGGGGTGGCAGCCGCCGTTCTGCATCCGGGCCAGCTCGGTGCGGCCCTCGTCGAACTCGTGGTTGCCGACGCTGGTGACGTCCAGCTTCAGCTTGTTCAGGGCCTCGACGGTGGGCTCGTCGTGGAAGAGCCCGGACAGCATGGGCGAGCCGCCGACCATGTCGCCGGCCGCCGCGGTGACGGAGTACGGGTGGCCCTTGCGGGCCGTGCGCAGCAACTGGGCCAGGTACTCGACACCGCCGGCCGGGACGGCCTTCTTGGTGCCGTCGGGCTGGAGCTCCTCGACCGTGCCGGAGGAGCCCTGCGGCGGTTCGAGGTTGCCGTGGAAGTCGTTGAAGGAGAGGAGCTGGACGTCGACGGTGCGGCCGGCGCGGTCGCCGTGGCCGGTGCGGCCGGTGTCCGCGCCGGCCGGCAGGGCGGTGGCGGCGATACCCGCGACCGCCAGTGCGGCGGCCCCCATCGTCAATCTTCGTGCGGTGCGGCGCCGTTGCGGTGTCGCTGGCATGTGCTTCCCCTCCTGAACGGTCATGAGCGGAGGGCAGCTTATGGTCAACGCGCGTAGCGCAACAGGGGTCGGCGGGTTACGAGCTGGTTGCCGGGCGGCGCGGGTGGTGCCCCTCGCAGCCCCCGGCAGGGTCGTACGCTTCACACATGACTGACGCTGCACAGGAGATGGGACGGAGCGGCCGCCGGATCGAGGTGGTCGACGAGCTCGCGCCGGAAGCGGTCGCGGCCGTCCTGGAGCTGATCGAGCGCGCCGCGCGTACGGACGGGCAGCCCGCCGTGTCCGAGCAGGGGCGGCTGCAGCTGCGGGGCGGCGGCGGCCGGCGGGAGGGCGTGCGCCATGTGCTGGTGCACGTCCCCGGTGACGAGGGCGAGCAGCTGGTCGCGTACGGGCAGCTGGAGGACACCGACCCGGTGGAGGCGCCGGCCGCCGAACTGGTGGTGCACCCCGGCCACCGCGGCCGCGGGCACGGCCGCGCGCTGGGCGGCGAGCTGCTGGAGCAGTCCGGGCGCCGGCTGCGGGTCTGGGCCCACGGCGGGCATCCGGCCGCCCGCCACCTCGCCCAGACCCTGGGGCTGACGATGTTCCGGGAGCTGCGGCAGATGCGGCGCTCGCTGGCGGACCTGGAGCTCGCCGAGCCGGTGCTCCCCGAGGGGGTGTCCGTACGGACCTTCCAGCCGGGCACCGATGACGCGGCCTGGCTGGAGGTGAACGCGGAGGCCTTCGCGCACCACCCCGAGCAGGGCGCGCTGACCCAGCGCGACCTCGACGACCGCAAGGCCGAGCCGTGGTTCGACCCGAAGGGCTTCTTCCTGGCGGAGAAGGACGGCCGGCTGGTCGGCTTCCACTGGACCAAGGTGCACGCCGAGGAGGGCCTGGGCGAGGTCTATGTGCTCGGGGTGCGGCCCGGCGCCCAGGGCGGCGGCCTGGGCAAGGCGCTGACCTCCCTCGGGCTGCGGCATCTGGCGGGCCAGGGGCTGCCGACGGCGATGCTGTACGTGGACGCGGACAACGTGGCGGCCGTGTCGGTGTACGAGCGGATGGGGTTCCTCACGCACGAGACGGATCTGATGTACCGCTCGGAGACCTGAGAGGGACGGGCGGGGACGGCGGGCGGGGCGGACCGGCGAGGTCCGCCCCGCCCGTCGTCGTGCGCCGCTCACTGCCGCGGCAGCGCCTGCCACTCGCGCGCCAGCATCGCGTAGACGACCTCGTCGGTCCAGGTGCCGTCGAGGAACTCGTTCTCCCGCAGATGGCCCTCGCGGCGCATCCCCAGCCGTTCGAGCAGCCTGGCCGAGGCGGTGTTGCGGCCGTCCAACTCGGCCTGGATGCGGTGCAGTCCCAGCTCCTCGAAGCCCAGCTTCAGCAGCGCCCGGGAGGCTTCGGTGGCGTAACCGCGGCCGGAGTGGTCGGGGTTGAAGACATAGCCGATGCCGCCCTGGCGGTGCTCGCGGCTCTTCCAGACGAAGGTGACGTCGCCGACCAGGGTGCCGGTCTCCCGGACGACGACGGCGAGCTGGAGGACGTCGCCGCTCTCGCGCAGCGTCGTGCGGGCGGCCTTGGTGGCGACCGAGGCCCGTGACCCGGCCTCGTCCAAGGGGCCCCAGTAGAGGTACCGGCAGACCTCGGGACGCTGTTGGTAGGCGTGGACCGCCGGGAAGTCGTCGTGGGTGACGGGGCGCAGATCCAGTCGGGCGGTGCGGATCGGGTACTCGGGGGTGTACGGCAGCGGCGGCGTGGGGGGTGCGGAAGGTATGGGCACGCGGCCAGCGTAGGGCGGGAGGTTGACAGACGCAGCCGACTTCCCCCACGCTTCCACTACTTAATTAGTGGAATGAGTCGGGGATGGGGCAGGGGGCTCGGGGATGGCGATATGGCCGCTGGCCGGGGGCGAGGCGACCGGTCCGGTCGCGGGGCGCCCCGCCATCGAGGCGATCGGCCTCGGCAGGCGCTACCGGCGCCGCTGGGCGCTGCGCGACTGCACCTTCCGGCTGCCGGCCGGCCGTATCTGCGCGCTGGTCGGGCCCGCCGGCGCAGGCAAGACCACCCTGCTCTCCCTCGCCGCCGGCCTAGTCCGCCCCACCGAGGGGACCGTACGCATCGGCGGCGCCAGCCCCGCGCGCCCCGGTGGCCGCGCCCGGATCGCGCACGTCACCCAGGGCACGCCCTTCTCCCCCCGGCTCACGGTCGCCGAGACGCTGCGCCTGGGCCGTGCGCTGCACCCCGGCCACTGGAACGCCCGGCGCGCCGAGCAGATCGTGCGGGAGGGCCGGCTGGCCCCGGACGCCCGCGTCGGCGCCCTGACCGGCGGGCCGGGGGCGGCGCCCACGCCCGCACGGCAGTGGGGGAGCGCCTGCCTCGCGCTCGCCCTCGCCCTCGGCAAGGAGCCCGAACTCCTGCTGCTCGACGGCCTGCTGGCCGACGCCGATCCGCTGGTGCGGCACAAGATCGCCGCGCTGCTGCTGGCCCAGGCCGCCGAGTACGGCACCACCGTCGTACTGACCTCGCATCTGCTCGCCGAGCTGGACGGGGTCTGTGACCATCTGCTGGTGCTGGGCGACGGCCGGGTCCGTCTCGCGGGCGCGGTCGACGCCGTCATCGGGGCGCACGCCCTGGTCATGGGGGAGCGCCGGGGCACGGCGCTGCCGCCCGAGATCACCGCGCACACGGTCGTCGAGGCGCAGCTGGCCGGCCGTCACTTCACGGCGGTCGTCCGGCGGAAGGGGGCGATCGCCGCCGGGAGCTGGGAGGCGGCCGAGCCGTCCGTCGAGGAGCTGCTGCTGGCCTATCTGCGGGCGCCCGACGCGCCCGCGCCGATCGCGGCGGACGGCGAGCCGGACTTCCCGCCGCCGCGCCGCCTGCCCGGCGGCACACCCGGCCACCGGCCCGGCATCCCCGGTATGCCGCGCAACGCCGCACCCGGCCCGCCGGGCGCGCGCACCGGGTACGACCACCACAGCGGCAAGGGAGCGGCGGCATGACCGGCACCACGGCAGACCCCACCGCGGGCGGGCGCGGGCCCGGCGCGGACGGCCGGGGCGGGCGGGGCGGCCCGGCGGGCCGGACGGCGGCCGGCGGCCCGCTCGGGGGCCTGGCCTGGCTGGTCTGGCGGCAGCACCGGCTGCTCCTCGGCGTGCTGTTCGCCGGGTCGGCCGCCGCCGCGGTCTGGTGCGCGGTGCTGCGCGGCCGGATGGCCTCCTTCATCGACGCCCACCACCTCGCCGGCTGCTCGCTGATCTCCCTGGTCCCGCGCTGCGAGGGCACCCAGGACGCGGTCATGGCCTTCCGCGCGGCCTACCGCCCCTCCCTGCAACTCGCCGAGCTGGGGCTGACGTTGCTGCCGGTGCTGATCGGCCTGTTCCTCGGCGCGCCGCTGATCGCCCGCGAGCTGGAGACCGGCACCCACCAGCTCGTACTGACCCAGTCGGCCGGGCCGCTGCGCTGGCTCGCGGCGAAGCTCGCGCTGCCCGCGCTGTGCGTGCTCACCGCGGTCTCGGGGCTCTCGGCGGTCTTCGCCTGGCTCTGGCAGGTCGGCGGCGACGAGGTCTCCGGCTCCTACTGGTACTCCACCCTCGGCTTCCACTCGCTCGGCCCGGTGCCCGTCGCCTACAGCCTGCTGGGCCTGGCCGTCGGGGCGCTGGCCGGTCTGCTGCTGCGCCGTACGGTCGTGTCGATGGCCGTGACACTCGCCGCCATGATCGTGTTGCCGGGCGCGTTCACGCTGCTCAGGCCGTATCTGCTGGCGGCCACCACGACCGGGTACGGGCGCGGCGCGGCGGTCTCGGCGCCGGACGACAGCTGGGTCCTGGAGCAGGGGTACACCACCGGCTCCGGCGCCCGGCTGACCGAGGAGGCGATGGAGTGCCCGCCCAGCGGCGACTACGACGGCTGTCTGCGCGGGCACGGGGTGACCGGCCGGTTCCTGGACCAGCACCCGGTCTCGCACCACTGGCCGCTGGCCTGGATCGAGGCCGGGCTCGTCGTGGCGCTGGCGGCGGCGCTGACCGCGGTCGCCTTCCGGGTGATGCGCCGCCGGCACGGCTGAGCCGGCATGCCCCGGCGGCCCGGGGAGCAGGCGACGGGCCGCCCGCGCACCGGACGGGCCGCCCCGCCCCGCACCCGGCGGCCGCCCCCGCCGGTAGCACCCCGATTGCCTGTCCGCCATATCCGCGTTACCGGTGATTCAATGTTGCTTGCGAGCATCACTGAATGCAGCCCGCTGTGCCGAATGTCCCCCACCCGAGGCTCCATCTCGCGCCGCCTCCTCCTGACGCGCCTGGAACCCCGGGGACGCGGAAGAATAAGGCCATGAACCATCAGCCCAGCGCTCAGGCACAGGTCCAGCCCGAGATGCCGACCACGAAGCCCCGCGAGGCTCCGGCGCCGTCGGCCCAGCCTTCCGTGGGCTCCATCGCCGCGCACCGCCCCAACGCGGTCCGCGGGACGGTGCCGGGCCTGGAACCCGACCTGGACGCCGATCCGGACGCGTACGAGGACCGGGGCGTGGTGGGCGCGGACGGCGAGGAACTGCCCGGCGACCGCTTCCTGGACCGCGAGCGCAGCTGGCTGGCGTTCAACGAGCGGGTGCTCGAACTGGCCGAGGACCCGGCCACCCCCCTCCTCGAACGGGCGAACTTCCTGGCGATTTTCGCCAGCAACCTCGACGAGTTCTTCATGGTCCGGGTCGCCGGGCTCAAGCGGCGGATAGCAACCGGTGTGGCCACCCGCTCCGCGTCCGGCCTGCAGCCCCGCGAGGTGCTGGAGCTGATCTGGACGCGCTCGCGCGAACTCATGGCCCGGCACGCCGCCTGCTTCCAGCAGGACATCGCCCCCGAGCTCGCCGACCAGGGCATTCACCTGATCCGCTGGCCGGAGCTGACCGAGAAGGAGCAGGCCCGCCTGTTCACCCTCTTCCGCCAGCAGATCTTCCCGGTACTCACTCCACTGGCGGTGGACCCGGCACACCCCTTCCCGTACATCTCCGGCCTCTCGCTGAACCTGGCCGTCGTCGTACGCAACCCGGTCAGCGGCCATGACCACTTCGCGCGGGTGAAGGTCCCGCCGCTGCTCTCCCGCTTCCTGGAGGCCTCCCCGCAGCGCTACGTCCCCATCGAGGACGTCATCGCCGCCCACCTGGAGGAGCTGTTCCCGGGCATGGAGGTGCGCGCCCACCACATGTTCCGGGTCACCCGCAACGAGGACCTGGAGGTGGAGGAGGACGACGCCGAGAACCTGCTCCAGGCCCTGGAGAAGGAGCTGATGCGGCGGCGCTTCGGACCGCCGGTCCGCCTGGAGGTCGAGGAGTCCATCGACCCCGCGGTGCTCGACCTGCTCGTCCAGGAGCTGAAGATCTCCGACGCCGAGGTCTATCCGCTGCCCGGCCCGCTGGACCTGACCGGGCTCTTCGGAATAGGGGCGCTGGACCGGCCCGAGCTGAAGTACCCCAAGTTCGTGGCCGGCACCCACCGTGACCTCGCCGAGGTGGAGTCGGCCTCCGCCCCCGACGTCTTCGCGGCGCTGCGCGCCCGCGACGTCCTGCTCCACCACCCCTACGACTCCTTCTCCACCTCCGTCCAGTCCTTCCTGGAGCAGGCCGCCGCCGACCCCGACGTCCTCGCGATCAAGCAGACGCTCTACCGCACCTCGGGCGACTCGCCGATCGTCGACGCCCTGATAGACGCCGCCGAGTCCGGCAAGCAGGTCCTCGTCCTCGTCGAGATCAAGGCCCGCTTCGACGAGCAGGCCAACATCAAGTGGGCGCGGAAGCTGGAGGAGGCCGGCTGCCACGTCGTCTACGGCCTGGTCGGCCTCAAGACGCACTGCAAGCTCTCGCTCGTCGTCCGCCAGGAAGGCGAGATGCTGCGCCGCTACTCCCACGTGGGGACCGGCAACTACCACCCCAAGACGGCCCGGCTCTACGAGGACCTCGGCCTGCTGACCGCCGACCCGCAGGTCGGGGCCGACCTCTCCGACCTGTTCAACCGGCTCTCCGGCTACTCCCGCCGCGAGACCTACCGCCGCCTCCTGGTCGCCCCCAAGTCCCTGCGGGACGGCCTGGTCCAGCGCATCGACAAGGAGGCCGCGCACCACCGCGCCGGCCGCCCCGCCTATGTCCGCATCAAGGTCAACTCGATGGTCGACGAGGCCGTCATCGACGCCCTCTACCGCGCCTCGCAGGCGGGCGTACCGGTCGACATCTGGGTGCGCGGCATCTGCGCGCTGCGCCCGGGGGTGCCCGGCCTGAGCGAGAACATCCGCGTCCGCAGCATCCTCGGCCGCTTCCTGGAGCACTCCCGGATCTTCGTCTTCGGCAACGGCGGGGAGCCCGAGGTGTGGCTGGGCAGCGCCGACATGATGCACCGGAACCTGGACCGGCGGATCGAGGCGCTGGTGCGGGTGGCCGACCCGGCGCACCGCGCCTCGCTCAACCGGCTGCTGGAGACCGGGACTTCGGACTCCACGTCCTCCTGGCGCCTGGGCCCGGACGGCGACTGGACCCGGCGCGCCGTGGACGCGGACGGCGCGCCGCTGCGCAACGTACAGGAAATGCTCATCGACGCCCGGAGGCGCCGGCGTGGCCCAGCGACATGACCAGCCGACCGGGGGGCCGGCCGGTCTCCTCGGTACCGGATACGAGCCCGGGGCGCCCGGAGCCCGTTCCGCGGTGGTGGACGGGCCGTACGCGCCCGAGGCCGCGGCGCCGTACGGCCTCGGCGACGAGGTGCCCGGCAGCGCCCCGGCCGCCGGCTCCGCCGCCGCGGCCACCCTGGCCGCCCGGACCGCCGAGGAGGTGCTCGCCGGCTATCTGCACCAGCAGTCCTCGGAGTTCCTGCGCAGTCTGCGGCTGCACCACGAGAGCGGCTCGGACGCGGAGGGCGCCGGCACGGCCGCCCGCCAGCTGCGCCGCGCCGCCCGCCGGATCAGCGCCACCCTGCACACCTTCCGGCCGCTGACCGAGGAGGCCTGGGCCGACCAGCTCCTCGCCGAACTCGGCTGGCTGTCCGGCACGCTGGCCCGCGAGCAGGCCTGCGCGGCCCGCCGCGAGCGGCTGATGGCGGCGCTGCAGCGGCTGACGGGCCGGGGGGAACGGCCCGAGCGGCCCGCCCGCGGCGAACGGAGCGAGCGGGCGGACCGCGCAGAGCGGGGCACACGCGCCGACCGCACGGCCACGGCCACCGCCGGGCCCGCCGCCCCCTCCGAGCCGGATCCGGACACCGCACTGGCGGCCGGGGCCGCACGGGCCGGGGCGCTGCTGGACCGCCAGCTCACCCTCGCCCGCACCCGCGCCCACTCCGCCGCGCTGCAGGCACTGGGCTCCTCCCGCTTCCACGCCGTCGCCGACTCCGTCGCGGTGCTCGCCTCCGAGGCGCCGCTGGCCCGTACGGCCGCGGAGCTGCCGGCCGCCGAAGCGCTGCCGCCGCTCGCCGAGCAGGCGCACCGGCGGCTCACGGAGGCGGTCGGCGCGCTGCCGCTGTCGCGTGCGGGACACCCGTACAACGCCGAGGCGCTCACCGCCGACCACCGGCAGGACGCGTCCTGGCACCAGGTCCGGCTCCTGGTGCGGCTGAGCCGCTACGCCCAGGAGGTCACCGGGCCCGAGCACGCCGATGCGCGGCTGACGGAGGCCGCCCGCGCCCTGGAGTCCCACCGCGACGCCGCGGAGGCCGCCGCCGCTGCTGCCGCCGCGGCCCGCACCCCCAGAATCGCCCCGGCCACGGCCTACGCCCTCGGGGTGCTGCACGCCGACCAGCGCCACCAGGTGGAGGCGGCCCGGTTCGCCTTCGGCCGGGTGTGGCTGGCCAAGGTGCCCAGGGGCTGAGGGGGAGTGAAGGTGACCGTCCCCCGGAAACCGGTACGGGCCGCCGGCTGTGTGCTGTGGCGCCGCGCGGCCACCGAGGACGGGCTGGAGATCGGTCTCGTCCACCGTCCCAAGTACGACGACTGGTCACACCCGAAAGGCAAACTCAAGCGCGGTGAGGACCCGCTGGCCGGTGCGGTACGCGAAGTGGCCGAGGAGACGGGGATGGACTGCCGCCCCGGCGCCCCGCTGCCGACCGCCTGCTACCTCGCCGGCGGACGCCCCAAGCAGGTCCGCTACTGGGCCGCCGAGGCCGTCGCCGGCGCCTTCACCCCGAGTGCCGAGGTCGACCGCCTGGCCTGGCTCACTCCCGCCGAGGCCCGCGGCCGCCTGACCCATGAACGCGACCGGCCCCTGGTGGACGCACTGCTGGCGTCGTTGCATCTGGCCTGAGCCGAGCCGTCTTCACTCACACCCGCCCTAGGGCCGGACGGACTCCAGGAGGGCCACGCACCGGCCCAGGAGCGCGACGAGCGACTCCCGCTCCGCGTCGCTGAACTCCGCCGCGAGGGCCCGCTCGACCCGGATGGCGCGGGCGTCCGCGTCGGCCATGACCGTTCTGCCCTCGTCGGTCAGGCGGGTCTCCAGGACGTTCTTGTGCCACTGGTGCGGGGTGCGTTCGATCAGCCCGCGCTCCTGGAGGTTCTTCAGCACGGTGTTCATGGTCGGGGGCGTCACCCCGCACGCCCTGGCCAGCGCCGCGGCCGAGATCCCCGGCTGCTCCGTGAGGAACAGCAGCGCGGCGTACTGCGCGACGGTCAGGCCGGCCGGCTTGAGCACCGCGTACTTGGTCGCATTGAGGGCCTGTTCGGCGCGCTTGATATGCGATCCGAGACGCTCGTCGGCGGGCATGGAGGTCATCCCCGCATCGTAACGAGCGGGCTGCGCGAGCACCCCACCTCATCATTAGAGGCTTACTTGAAATTAGCCCATTGACGAGCATTAGAGTTCTAACTTATGTTAGCGCTCAGTCGATCAATGCCGCCCCGGCTCCCACGAGAAAGGCCCACCATGCGCCCTCTGCGCCCTCTGCGCCGCCTGCGCCGCCGCCGCACCGCCCTCGCCGCGCTCACCCTCACGCTCGCCACCGCCGCGCCGGCCGCCGCGACCGCAGGGACCGCGCCCGGCACGGCGGGCCACGCCCCCCGGAGCGGCCCCCACTCCCGGGTCCACGCCGTCCACGACCTGCCGGGCGACCGCGCCTACCCGGAAGGCATCGCCGAGGACCGGCGGACCGGGCACCTCTACGTGGGCTCGTACGCCACCGGGGCCGTCTACCGGATCACCCCCGGCCAGCGTGCCGCGAAGGTCTTCCTGCCCGCCGGTGCGGACGGCCGCCACACGGCCAACGGCCTGAAGGCGGACCGCGCGGGGCGCCTGTGGGTGATCGACTCCACCACCGGCGTCGCCGTGTACGACCTGCGCCAGCGCCGCCTCCTCGCCCGCTTCGCCGTCCCCGGCGACGCCCGGACCTTCGTCAACGACCTGGCCATCGCCCCGGACGGCAGCGCCTACCTCACCGACAGCGCCCGCGCCGTGATCTACCGCGTCACCCCGGACCGGCTCGCGCGGGTCACGGCGGGCACGGGGAGCGGCACGCTCACCCCGTACGCCGACCTCTCCGGCGTCCTCGCCCCGCACGCCCCCGACGGCTACACCCTCAACGGCATCGTCGCCGACCCCGCCGGACGCTTCCTGCTGGCGGCCGACTCGAACGGCGGCGACCTCTACCGCATCGGGCTCCCCTCCGGCGCCGTCCGCCGCCTGGCCCTCCACGGCGGCAGCATGCTCCTGGCCGACGGACTCGACCTGCGCCACGGCACCCTCTGGGCGGCCCACAACACCCGGAACACGGTGAGCCGTTGGCGGCTCCTCGCCGACGGCACCGCCGCCCGTATGGAGCGCCAGGTCACCGACACCGCCCTCCAGGTCCCCACCACCCTCGTACGGCAGCACGGCCGCACCCTGGTGGTCCGCTCGCAGTTCGACAAGGGCGGCCCCATGGGCCCCGGCACGCCGCAGACGCCGTTCTCGGTCGCGGCCGTGGACGGGATCTGACGGCGGTACGCCCCGAAAAGGCCTTGCCCCGGCCCGCAGTGATCTTTAAAGTCGGCCGGGTGACTGCCGGGTCGGCCATGGGCCATTCATCAGTGAGGCTCCCGGCCTCGGCGTGAGCCCGAGGCGGGCACGAGGCCCGCCCCTTCTCTCCGCGTCTTCGCTCCCGGCGCCCCCACGCGGCGCCCGGTCCCCGCACACCCAAGACCTGGAGAGAACCCCACCATGCCGTACGACCAGCAGCTTTCGCACATTCCCGAGCCACCAGTCACCACCGTCCAGCTCAACCACACCGCCATATACGCCAGCGACCGGCACCTGTCGGCCGAGTTCCTCGCCGCGGTCCTCGGCCTTGAGGTCGGCGCACCGTTCGGGCCCTTCCTCCCCGTCGACCTCGGCAACGGCGTGACGCTCGACTACTACGAGAAGCGCGACGAGCCGATCCAGTCGCAGCACTACGCCTTCCTCGTCCCCGACGCCCAGTTCGACACCATGATCGCCCGCCTGGACACGCTCCAGGTCACCTACTTCGCCGACCCCGGCCACACCGACCCCGGCCGGATCAACCACCTCTTCGGCGGCCGCGGCGCCTACTTCGCCGACCCGGACGGCCACAACATGGAGATCATGACCCGGCCTTACGTGCGTCCGTAGCCGGGCTGCTCCCGCGGTGACGAGCACTTCGCCACCCTGCGAAATGGTCTACGGCCCTACCGTCAGCTGCCCGCCGTACGAGCGCTGATGGAACGATCCCGGAACGTAGCTCTCCTCAAAGCCGCCTAGAAAGCCCGCCCCAGGCAGGCCGGTTACTGAGCCGTCGGCCCTGCACGCGAAGGGGGAGGGGCCATAGCGGCACCCTCCCCCGGTGCGGCGAAGACGGCGGTGGATGCAGGACGGAACGCGCCGCGTCGACCGCTCACCGCCTCCGCAGCGACGCGTCCGCGATGGCCGGGGGCACGTAGTAGCTGTCCGCGCGGTTGAGGTCGGTGCCGGGCGGGACGATGGTGTCGATGCGGTCCAGGATGTCGGCGGTGAGGGTGACTTCGGAGCCCTCCAGGAGGCCGTCGAGCTGGGGGAGGGTGCGCGGGCCGATGATGACGGAGGTGACCGCGGGGTGGCTGCGGACGAACGCGGTCGCCAGGTGCGGGAGCGTCAGGCCCGCCTCGGCGGCGACCTCGCCGAGGGCGGCGACCGCCTCCGCCTTGCGGGCGTTCTCCGGGATCGAGAGGTCGAACTTGTGGGATTCGATGCCGGCTCGCGAACTGGCCGACAGCGCACGGCCGGAGAGCCAACCGGCGCTGAGCGGACCCCAGGTCAGCACGCCCATGCCGTAGCGCTGAGCGGTCGGCAGTACCGCGTTCTCCGCGGCGCGCGCCAGCATCGAGTACGGCGGCTGTTCGGTGCGGAAGCGGAGGTGGCCGCGGCGCTCGGCGGTCCACTGGGCCTCTACGATCTGCTCCGCGGGGAAGGTCGAGCTGCCGATCGCACGGACCTTGCCGGAGCGGACCAGGTCCGACAGCGCGGAGAGCGTCTCGTCGATGTCGGTCGTGGGGTCGGGGCGGTGCACCTGGTAGAGGTCGATGTGGTCGGTGCCGAGCCGGCGCAGGCTGTCCTCCACGGCGCGGACGATCCAACGGCGGGAGGCGCCGCCGTGGTTGGCGTCCGGTCCCATGGAGTTGAAGAACTTGGTGGCCAGGACGACATCGTCGCGGCGGCCCTTGAGCGCCTTGCCGAGGATCTCCTCGGACTCGCCGGCGGAGTACCAGTCCGCGGTGTCGACGAAGTTGATGCCGGCGTCCAGCGCGCGGTGCACGATCCGTATGGACTCGTCGTGATCGGTGTTGCCGAACGCGCCGAGCATCATCGCGCCCAGCGCGTACTCGCTGACCGAGATGCCGGTGCCGCCGAGGATCCTGCGCTGCATGAAGCACTCCTTCTCCGTCCCCCGGATACGTCCCTGAGGGGTGTGCGGACCACCCTGGCGCCCGTACGGGGAGCGGACCAGGCCCGTCGCAGCCTGGGTCCGGCAAGACCACCCAGCCGGTCGTGCGTCGCATACTGGACGGATGCTGCACGCGGAAATCGAGATCAGTGCGTTCCTCAAGGCGCGTCGCGCCGCGCTCGACCCGGCCGACCTCGGCCTGCCCGGCGGCATCGGCCGCCGGCGGGTGCGCGGGCTGCGGCGCGAGGAGGTCGCCCAGCTCGCCGGCATCAGCGTCGACTACTACACCCGCATCGAACAGGGCCGGGCGCAGGCCATCTCCGACTCCGTCCTGGACGCCATCGCGCGGGCGCTGCGGCTGTCCGGCGGCGAGGTGACGTATCTGCACAACATCGCGGCGCCCCGGCGGCGCACGGCGGACGGCTGTGCCGGCGGGCCCGCCCCCGGCCGGACCGTACGGCCTGAGATCCGGCAGCTCCTGGACGCCATGGACAGCACCGTCCCGGCCGTGATCATCGGCCGTGGCCTGGACATCCTGGCCTGGAACGCGCTCGGCGGCCGGGTCGCCTTCGACCTGGAGGCGCTCGCCCCGGACCGGCGCAACAGCGCCCTGCTGGTCTTCCTCCACCCGGCGGCCCGCGCCCTGCACCCGGACTGGGAGGCCAAGGCCGTCGAGGTGGTCGGCAATCTGCGTGCCGACAGCGGCCGGCACCCCGACGACCCGCGGATCTGCGACGTCGTCAACGAGCTGCTGGCGCACAGCGAGGACTTCCGGCGGATCTGGGAGACGCAGTCGGTGCAGGAATGCCTGCGCGGCACCAAGCGCATCCTGCATCCGGAGGTCGGCGAGCTCGACGTCACCTTCGAGAGCTTCCGGCTGAGCACCGACGAGGACCAGACACTGGTGACGTACACGGCGCCGCGGGGGTCCCGCACGGAGCGGCGACTGCGCGAGCTGGGGGAGCGGCAGGCCGCGGCCGCGGCGGCTTAGCGGCTGCCCCGACGCGTCGGGGCCGCGCACGGCCGCGCGCCTACCCCCGCGGAGCCAGCGCCTCCCAGCGCACCGTGACCTCGCCCTGGCGCCTGCGCCGGGGGTCGCCGGCCAGGGGCCAGTCCGTCGCCAGAGCCGCGACGGCGGCCCGCCACCGCTGGCGCGCGCCCAGGGCGCCCAGTGGCGCGGCGCTCGCCCAGGCGCGGTCGAAGTCCCGCAGGAAGGCGTGCACCGGCTCGCCCGGAACATTCCGGTGGATCAGCGCCTTCGGAAGGCGTTCTGCCAGGTCGGAGGGGGTGTCAAGGGAGCCGAGGCGGGTGGCGAAGGTGACCGTGCGCGGGCCCTCGGGGCCCAGCGCCACCCACACGTGCCGCCGCCCGATCTCATCGCAGGTGCCCTCCACCAGCAGCCCGCCGGGCGCCAGCCGGGCGCACAGCCGCTGCCAGACGGCGGCCACCTCGTCCTCGTCGTACTGCCGCAGCACGTTCGCCGCCCGGATCAGTACCGGCGCCCGCCCCCGCGTGCCCGGCAGCGGCACCTCGAAGCCGCCGTGCAGGAAGTCCAGCCCCGGCTTCTCGTACGGCCGGGCGGCCTCGACCCGCGCCGGGTCGATCTCGACGCCGACGACGCGGGCGTCCGGCCGGACCGTACGGAGGCGGCCCAGCAGCTCCACCGCGGTCCAGGGCGCGGCCCCGTAGCCGAGGTCGACCGCGACGGGGTCGGCGCTGCGGCGCAGCTCGGCGCCGTGTTCCGCGGCTATCCAGCGGTCCATGCGGCGCAGCCGGTTGGGGTTGGTGGTCCCGCGGGTGGCCGTGCCGACGGGCCGCGCGGCGGCGGGACGTGCGGTGGCGGCGGTGAGGGAGGGCGGGGAGGGGCGGCGGGCCATGCCTTCGAGAGTATGGGGTGCCCCGCCCGTCCTCGTATTCCGTCCCGCACCATGGTCACGCTTTGGCAAAGTACGCAGACCGGGCGCCGGACGGAAATGGATGGCGGGCGTCTGTTGTTGCACGGGGGCGGAGGCGCGACGCCCGCCCCGCCAAGGAGGTAGCCCGACGTGAGCCAATATGTGTCCCGGCTCCGCAACCGACCCCACGGCCAGTTCCCGGGCCAGGGAAGGCTGCGGCTGCCCGGCGGGGCCCGGCGCCCCCGCCGCGTGGCCATGCTCAGCGTCCACACCTCGCCGCTGCACCAGCCCGGCACCGGCGACGCCGGCGGTATGAACGTCTACATCGTCGAGCTGGCCAGGAAGCTCGCCTCGATCAACATCGAGGTGGAGATCTTCACCCGGGCCACCACCGGCACCCTCCCGCCCGCCGTCGAGCTCGCCCCCGGCGTCCTGGTACGGCATGTGGACGCCGGCCCGTACGAGGGCCTGGCCAAGGAGGACCTCCCCGCCCAGCTGTGCGCCTTCACGCACGGCGTGATGCAGACCTGGGCCGGCCACCGCCCCGGCTACTACGACCTGGTCCACTCGCACTACTGGCTCTCCGGCCACGTCGGCTGGCTGGCCGCCGAGCGCTGGGGCGTCCCGCTGGTGCACGCCATGCACACCATGGCCAAGGTCAAGAACGCCGCGCTGGCCGTCGGCGACACCCCGGAGCCGGCCGCCCGGGTCATCGGCGAAACCCAGATCGTCCGGGCCGCCGACCGCCTGATAGCCAACACCGCCGAGGAGGCGGACGAGCTCGTACGGCACTACGACGCCGAGCGCGGCAAGGTCGCCGTCGTCCACCCCGGCGTCAACCTCGACCGCTTCCGGCCCACCGGTGGCCCGGTCGCCCGGAGCCGGGCCGCCGCCCGCGCCCGCCTGGGCCTGCCGCAGGACGCGGTCATCCCGCTCTTCGCCGGGCGGATACAGCCGCTGAAGGCCCCCGACATCCTGCTGCGCGCGACCGCCGCCCTGCTGGCCGAGGACCCCTCGCTGCGCTCCCGCCTGGTCGTGCCCGTCGTCGGGGGGCCCAGCGGCAGCGGCCTGGCCAAGCCCGAGGGCCTGCAGAAGCTGGCCGCCCGGCTCGGCATCGCCGATCTGGTGCAGTTCCGTCCCCCGGTCGGCCAGGAACAGCTCGCCGACTGGTACCGCGCCGCATCCGTGCTGGTCATGCCCTCGTACAGCGAGTCCTTCGGGCTGGTCGCCATCGAGGCCCAGGCCTGCGGCACCCCCGTCGTCGCGGCCGCGGTCGGCGGCCTCCCGGTGGCCGTACGCGACGGCGTCAGCGGCTTCCTGGTCGCCGGCCACGACCCCGCCGACTACGCCCGCGCGCTGCGCCGCTTCCTTACGGACCCGGCCCTGCCCGACCGCATGGGCACCGCCGCCGCCCGCCACGCCCAGTCCTTCGGCTGGGACACCGCCGCCGCGGCGACCGGCGAGGTCTACACCGCCGCGATGCAGGAGCGGCGGCGTCACCTACGATCGGCCCATGGCTGACGGCGCGAGGCAGGTGCGACAGGTGGATCCGGTGCGGCAGGCGCAGCAGGCAGGACAGGTGCGGCAGGCGGGCGCGGCGCAGCAGCCGCAACAGGCGCGGCAGGTGATCGAGACGGCTCTGACCGACGCCGAGCTCGACTGGGAGTCCCCCTCCGACGGCACCTACGTCGTCAAGCTCCCCGGCACCCGCAAACTCTCCACGACCTGCTCCCTCATCGTCGGCAAGCACTCCCTCTCCATCAACGCCTTCGTCGTGCGCCACCCCGACGAGAACCACGAGGCCGTGCACCGCTGGCTCCTCGAACGCAACACCCGCCTCTACGGCGTCAGTTACGCGATCGACAAGCTCGGCGACATCTACCTCGTGGGCAAACTCCCGCTCGCCGCCGTCACCCCCGACGAACTCGACCGCATCCTCGGCACGGTCCTGGAGAACGCCGACGGCAGCTTCAACACCCTGCTGGAGATGGGCTTCGCCACCGCCATCCGCAAGGAGTACGCCTGGCGGGTCTCCCGCGGCGAGTCCACCCGCAACCTGGAGGCGTTCGCCCACCTGACGCGGGACGGCGGCACGGCCTGACGCCCGTCCGGTGGCTCACGGCCCGCGGTGGCGGCCGGTCACCGCGTATGCAGGGCCGGGTCGCTGGTGCCGGGCTCGCCGGTCTCCACATGCCCCGCGAGCCTGCGCAGGTAGGTGCGGTCGTCATCGGAGCGTACGTGCAGGTCGTACCAGCGCTTGCTGTGTCCGAGGTCGATCCAGCGGGTCTGCCGTTCGCCGGCGGCGACGGTGAGACGGACGGTCCTGCCGCCGTAGGCATGGGTGAGGGTCAGGTGGCAGTCGGCCTTCCCCGGGTTGGCGACGGTGAGTTTGAGGCGCCCGCTGCTCTTGTCGTGGTGCCCGGTGACCTCCGGGCCCGCGGCCGCGGGGGAACCCCGGTAGCTGCGGAGGTAGCCGTTGGGGCCGTGGACGGTGAGGTCGTACGTGCCGTCGGAGGAGGCGGTGCTCCAGGTGTCGGACACCGTCTCGCCGGGCCCGGCGGTGTAGGTCCAGGGGCCGTCGGTGCGGTTGCCGCTGGTGACGAGGAAGCAGGCGCCCCGCTCCTCGCCGGCGGTGAAGGCGAGGGTGACGTTCGTGCCGGAGTGCCGCACGGCCGCGGTGACGAGCGGGACGTAGGGCAGCGGCCGGGTGCGCCTGGCGCCCCTCTCCTGCCTGGGCAGGGCGGGGTCGGCCGGCGGTGAGTGGGTGTAGCTGCCGTGGCGTTCGCCGTCCGGCGGCCGGTAGCCGGCGGTGCTGGGCAGGGGCGCGTGCCGGGTGTGCCGGAGGCTGAAGTCGAAGGCCGAGGTCAGGTCGCCGCAGACGGCCCGGCGCCAGGGGGAGATATGCGGTTCGCGGACGCCGAAGCGGCGTTCCATGAACCGGATGACGGAGGTGTGGTCGAAGACCTCGGAGCAGACGTAGCCTCCGGTGGACCACGGGGAGACCACGAGCGTGGGGACCCGCATGCCGAGTCCGTAGGGGCCGGCGCTGTAGTCGTCGTTCCCGGGGAAGAGGTCGAGCCGTGTGTCGACGGTGGAGGCTCCCCAGGAGGAGTCGGCCGGCGGGTAGGGCGGGGGCACGTGGTCGAAGTAGCCGTCGTTCTCGTCGTAGGTGATGAACAGGGCGGTCCTGCTCCACACCTCCGGATCGGACGTCAGCGCGTCGAGCACCTGTGAGATGTACCAGGCGCCGTAATTGGCGGGCCAGTTGGGATGCTCGCAGAACGCTTCCGGTGCCGCTATCCAGGAAATCTGCGGCAGTTTCCCGCTCTTGACGTCCGCACGGAGGTCGTCCAGCAGATGACCGCCCTCCTTCACCTTCGTCCCCTTGCGCGCCTTCTCATAGAGCGCGTCCCCCGGCTTCGCCGTGCGGAACGCGTTGAAGAACATCAGGGAGTTGTCCGCGTAGTTGCCGCGGTAGGCGTCTTCGAGAGCGCCCCAGAGCCCCTTTTCGTCCAGGCCGTCGCCGATGTCCTGGTACACCTTCCAGGAGACACCGGCCTTTTCCAGGCGCTCGGCGTAGGTGGTCCAGTCGTATCCCGCTTCTTCGTTTCCGAGGACCGGCCCGCCGCCCTTTCCGTCATTGCCGACGTGTCCCGTGTACAGGTAGTAGCGGTTGGGGTCCGTTGCACCCATGAAAGAGCAGTGGTACGCGTCGCAGACCGTGAAAGCGTCGGCCAAGGCGTAGTGGAACGGGATGTCTTCCCTGGTCAGATAGGCCATCGTCCCGGAGGTCTTCGCCGGTATCCAGTTGTCGAACTTCCCCTTGTTCCATGCCTGGTGCCCGGTTTCCCAGTCGTGGTCCAGCCCGGCGAGGAACTTCATGCCCAGATCGTCGGCGTCCGGACGGTAGGGAAGGACTTCCTTTCCGCCGCCGGACTGGTGCCACACCGGCTTTCCGCTCTGCAGCGTCATCGGCCGCGGGTCGCCGAATCCGCGCACGCCCTTGAGCGTGCCGAAGTAGTGGTCGAACGAGCGGTTCTCCTGCATGAGGACGACGATGTGCTCCACGTCGTCGATCGACCCCGACCGTCCGGCGGCGGGTATCCCGACCGCGCGCAGGATGCTGCCGGACAATGCCGCGGCGCCGGCGGCTCCGCCTGCTGCCTGGAGGAAGCGCCGTCGGTTGAATTCAGGCATGGAGCTGCACCTTTGACACGCAGGGGGTGGGGGGCGGTCACCGTAGACCGGCCGTCGGGCGGGACGTCAAATCCTGAAGAGGACCCGAAGAGGAATCGTGAAGAAACACGAGCGATCCGCATCGGCGGGCAACCCGGCGCCCCGCGCTCCCCGTCGCCCCCGCACCGCCCGCCGGGCCCTGTTGCGAAAACGGCAACAATGTTTGCCCCTTTCGCGCCTCCGGGCGCATGGTCGGCGCCAGGAGGTGCTCCACCATGGAAGACAGACTGGATCCGGCACCGGAAGAGGTGCAGGACGTATTGATCGTCGGGGGCGGCGCCGGCGGCCTGAACGCCGCGCTGATGCTGGCCCGGACCCGCCGCCGGGTGCTGGTGGTCGACTCCGGCGCCCCGCGCAACGCCCCCGCCAGGGAGGTGCACGGCTTCGTCTCCCGGGACGGCACACCGCCGGCGGAACTGCTGGCCGCCGGCCGGGCGGACGTCGAGCGGTACGGCGGACGGGTCGTCAGGGGCGAGGTACGCACACTGCGGCGGGCGGCCGGCGCCGAGGGCATCGCCTTCGAGGCCGAACTCGCCGGCCACCGCACCGTACGGGCCCGCCGCGTCATCGTGGCGACCGGCCTGCGCGACGAACTCCCCGACCTCCCCGGCCTGCGCGAACGCTGGGCGCGCGAGGTGCTGCACTGCCCGTACTGCCACGGCTGGGAGGTGCGCGACCAGCCGCTCGGCGTGCTCGGCGCGGCCGGCCGGGAGGCGGCGGCGCTGCATCAGGCCCTGCTGGTGCGGCAGCTCTCCGACGACGTGGTGTTCTTCGCCGAGGCCCTGGACGACGGTGCCGACCGCGCCAGGCTGACCGCGCGCGGCATACGGATCGTGGACGGCGAGGTCGGCGGCCTGGTGGTCGAGGACGACCGGCTGCGGGGCGTACGGCTGGCGGACGGGACCGTCGTGACGCGGTCCGCGCTCTTCGTGCCCACCCGCCCCGTACCCCGCGACGAACTGCTCACCGGCCTGGGCTGCGCACGGGACGAGAGCGGCCGCCTCCGGACGGATCCGAGCGGGCGGACCAGCGTGCCGGGCGTCTGGGCGGCCGGCAACGCGGTCGACTCCGGTGCCCATGTGGTCACCGCGGCCGCGGGCGGAGCCAAGGCGGCGCTCGCGCTGAACATGGACCTCATCGAGGAAGAACTGGCCGGGTACGGCCGAAGGGAGCGGGTGTGATGACGAACCACGGGCACGGCCACGACGACGACTTCGACTGGGCCGCGATGGCCGACCTCCTGGAGCTCGAAGGCGAGACCCACAGCCCCTACGTCCGCCAGGCCCTGGCCGAGCTGGCGCATCTGACGCCGCGCCGGATCCTGGACATCGGCAGCGGACCGGGCGTCGCGGCCTGCCGGCTGGCCGAGGTGTTCCCCGAGGCCGAGGTCACCGCGGTCGACGGGTCGCCGGAGTTGCTGGCCCGCGCGGCACAACGCGCCGAGCGGCTCGGCGCCCGACTGCGGACACAGGAGGCCGAGTTCCCGGCGGGGCTCGCCGACCTGGAGCCGGCGGACCTGGTGTGGTCCGGGCAGGCCGTCCACCACGTAGGAGACCAGCAGGGCGTACTGAACCAGCTGGCGAAGCTGCTCGCGCCCGGCGGCGTACTGGCCGTCGTCGAGGGCGGCCTGCCGCCCCGCTGGCTGCCGCGCGACCTGGGCTTCGGTCGTCCCGGACTGCAGGAGCGGCTGGACGTGGCGATGGCCGAACGCTTCAGCCGGATGCGGGCCGAGCTGCCCGGCTCGGTGGCCGTGGTCGAGGACTGGCCCGGAATGCTGCGGACCGCGGGACTCACCGGCGCCCACAGCAGGACGTTCCTCGTGGACCACCCCGCGCCGCTGGCGGAAGAGCCCCGGCGGTTCGTACGGCAGTTCCTGACGCGGATCCGCCAGGTACTCGACGGGCTCCTGGACGCCGAGGACCGCACGACCCTGGACCGCCTCCTCGACCCGTCCGACCCGGCGGGCGTCGACCGCCGCCCGGACCTGTTCCTGCTGACCGCGAAGACCGTGCACTTCGGTTCGGCGCCGTCGTCCTGAACAACCGCGTGCACGGGGCGGGGTGGTGCCGGTCCCCCCTCCGGCTACGGCACCTCGTAGCGCACCAGCGCGCGGGCGAACGGCTCGCCGGTGGCCTTCGCGAAGGCCATCCGCTCCCGCACTTCGCCCAGCGTGCGGGGGCGGTAACCGGGGCCGCCGCAGCAGCTCTTGTGGAAGCGGATGCCCGCGTTCAGGAGGACGGAGAGCACTCGCCATCCGGCGGTGTCGCGGCGCTTCGGCGGTGCGAAGGCGGAACCGGCGTGGATCAGCGGCTTTGCGCAGCGCGGGCAGCGGCGCTCGTGGTCGCCATCGTACGGCTGCTTGTACGAGGCACGGCACGGGAGGCAGACGTACGACGTCTTCGAGGGCGGCATGGGGGCGAGCGTAGCCGCGGCGGGGACAGGGCTCGACGGGTTTTCGGCGCCGCTCGTCACGCGACCGGTTCACCCGTGGCCGGCGCGGAGGACTCCCTGTCCGCGGGCCGCGCCGCTCCCGCCACCGGCTCCCCCTGCTCCGGCAGATTCCGCAGCAGCAGCCCGTATCCGGCCGCCGCCACCGTGCCCACGACCGCGCAGCCCGCCCACAGGGCGTCCGTGCCGTAGTGGTCGATGACCGTGCCGCCGAGCAGCGGGGCCGCCAGGGAGGCGATGGACCAGGACAGGGCGTACATGCCCTGGTAGCGGCCGCGGCCGTGGAGGGGGGAGAGGCGTACCACCAGGCCCATCTGGGTGGGGGAGTTGATGATCTCCCCGAGGGTCCAGACGGCGACGGCGACCGCGTACATGGCGACGGAGCCCGCCAGCGCGGTCAGCCCGAAGCCGTAGCCGGCCAGCAGGGACGAGCCGACGAGGAGCATCGCCGGGCTGCGGTGCTCGATGAAGCGGGTGACGGGGATCTGCAGCAGCACGATGAGGACGCCGTTGACCGCGATCACCGCGCCGAAGTCCGCGCTGGAGAAGCCGTCGTGACCCATCGACACCGGCATCGAGACGTACGCCTGCTGGAAGAGGAGCGCCAGGAGGAGGTTGAGGCCGACGACGGTCATGAAGCGGCCGTCGCGCAGCACGGTCAGCATGGAGACGGCGGCGGGGGAGGGGGCGGCGCCCGGCGTGCCCTCCGCCGCGTGCGCGGCGGGGCGCGACTCCGGGAGCTTGACGAAGACGACCACGGCGCAGGCCAGGACGAGCGCCGACTCGCCCAGGAAGAGGGCCAGATAGCCGTGTTCGGCGATGAGCCCGGCGGCGGCGGAGGAGATGGCGAAGCCGAGGTTGATCGCCCAGTAGTTGAGGGAGTAGGCCCGGACGCGGTCCTCGGGGGCGACGATGTCCGCCATCATCGCCTGTACGGCGGGGCGGGAGGCGTTGGACGCCATACCGACCACGCCCGCCACGACCGCGATGGCGACCGGGTCCTCCATGAAGCCCAGCAGCGCCACGGACGCCGCCGTGGACAGCTGCGCGATCAGCATGGTGGGCCGGCGGCCGAGGCGGTCGGTCATGACGCCCGCGCCGATGGAGGAGATCACGCCGCCCAGCCCGTGGAGCGCGCCGACCAGGCCCGCGTAGGAGGCGGAGTGGCCCCGCTCGACGGTCAGGTAGAGCGCCAGGAAGGTCGCGACGAACGCGCCCAGCCGGTTGATCAGGGTGCTGGTCCACAGCCACCAGAACTGCCGGGGGAGACCGGAGACGCTCTCGGCGGCGGCGCGTCTCAGACCACGGATGGATGCGGACATGACATTTCCCCCTGGTGGTGCGGCGCATGGCGGAGCACGGTGCGCGGTGTGTACGTGGTCGTCCGGCGGGCCCCGGCAACGGGACCGTGTAAGTGGTGCAGGCGACGACCGCAACCTACTTTCCGGTCGGCTTCTGCCGCCACCCAATTGACGGGAACCGTCAAACGTCACCGGGAAGCCCAGGTCCTGGACCCGCGCAGGGCCATGTCCGGAATTGGATTACGCTCGACGCCATGGCCGACGCACCGTACAAGCTGATCCTCCTCCGCCACGGCGAGAGCGAGTGGAACGCGAAGAACCTGTTCACCGGCTGGGTGGACGTCAACCTCAACGAGAAGGGCGAGAAGGAGGCGGTCCGCGGCGGAGAGCTGCTCAAGGACGCCGGGCTTCTCCCCGACGTAGTGCACACCTCCCTCCAGAAGCGCGCCATCCGCACCGCGCAGCTGGCCCTGGAGTCCGCCGACCGGCACTGGATCCCGGTCCACCGCAGCTGGCGGCTGAACGAGCGCCACTACGGCGCGCTGCAGGGCAAGGACAAGGCGCAGACGCTGGCCGAGTTCGGCGAGGAGCAGTTCATGCTCTGGCGCCGCTCGTACGACACCCCGCCGCCCGCCCTCGAGGACGGCTCCGAGTTCTCCCAGAGCGACGACCCGCGCTACGCCGGCATCCCCAGCGAGCTGCGCCCGCGCACGGAGTGCCTCAAGGACGTCGTCACGCGGATGCTGCCGTACTGGTACGACGGCATCGTCCCGGACCTCCTCGCCGGCCGCACGGTGCTGGTCGCCGCCCACGGCAACAGCCTGCGCGCCCTGGTCAAGCACCTCGACGGCATCTCCGACGCGGACATCGCCGGCCTGAACATCCCCACCGGCATCCCGCTCTCCTACGAGCTGGACGCCGACTTCCGCCCCCTCACCCCCGGTGGCACCTACCTCGACCCGGAGGCCGCCAAGGCCGCCATTGAGGCAGTGAAGAACCAGGGCAAGAAGAAGTAACCCTGGCGCACGACGCCCGGCGTCGCTGGTCAAGCAAGCCCTCCACCTGCGGTTCTCCGCGGGCGGGGGGCTTGCGCCGTTCCGCTCAGACCCGCACTCCCCGCACGTGCCGGGGCTCCGCGACCAGGCCGTAGATGACGAGCACGGACATCACCATGATGAAGATCGACCAGTACGGGAACGTCGACAGGAACATCAGCTGGCCCACCAGGCAGGCGGAGGCCAGGACGATGCCGGTGATCCGCGCGGCCCGGACGCCCAGGAGCACGCCCAGGCTGGCCAGGATCTGGGCGATGCCGATGATGATCCACACCCAGCCCCAGAAGGCGAAGTCGAAGACCAGCAGGCGGTTGCCGTGGTTGGCGGTCGTCTCGTAGTAGCCGTGGTCCAGCAGCGCCACAAAGCCGTTGAGGAGGTCGAACAAGCCGCTGAGCATCAGCATGATCCCGGCGAACACCACCCAGTGGGACTGCTCGGCGGGCGGAACGGGCCGGGTGTCCGGGGCAGGGGAATTCGGCTGCATGAGTCCCATCTCGCCCGGCGGGGAGGGGGCACGCAACAGGAGCGGGCCGTTGGGGCGAGAACCGGGGCGCCGAGGCAGCATGGAAGTGCAGAGCTGCGGGGGATCGGGAGCCCTGCCCGTCCGCGACCGGAAGGATGAGTCCGATGCCCAAGTTCATGGACATCCACCACGGCATGAAGAACCTCACGCAGGACGAGTTCAAAGCGGCGCACCAGGCCGACCTCGCCATACAGAGCGAGGAGGGCGTGACCTTCGAGCACGCCTGGGCCGACACGGAATCCGGCGATGTCTTCTGTCTGTCGGAGGCGCCCTCGGCGGGGGCCGTACAGCGCATACACGAGCGTGCCGGCCACAGAGCGGACGAGATCCATCCGCTGGCGCTCAGCCTGTGACCCGTCCGCGCGGCAGAGACGGCCGACCGGAGGGGGCGCCTGTGTGCCCCCGGAACACGGCAGAACACGGCAGCGGCCCCGGCCGGCTGATCAGCCGGCCGGGGCCGTGGTGGCACTGTGCCGTAGACCGCGGGAGCCGCTAGCAGCCGCCGCCGCACTGGCAGGGCCCGCCCGACTGGCAGCCGCAGCTGCAGCCGGGGCCGCAGGAGCACGCCATGGAGAGCTCCGGGCGCTCGACGGCCGTCGGGGCGCCGTGCGACGCGGGGACGGGGGAGTCCGCAAGGGATGCCATGCATTGCCTCCTAGGGATCACCTGGTGTCCGAGGGGTCACCTTCCGCCCCATTGCACGGCCGGGCGGCAGGGCGCGTCAACGGCGCGCGGAGGCACGCGTCAACGGCGCATGGTCGCTCACGGGGCGGACTCCCACCGCTCTCCCGCCCTTGCCGCTATGCGCCCTCCACCGTCGTCGGCGGGGCGAGCTCGTCGGCGTGCTCGCCGGTCACGAGGTAGACGACCCGCTTGGCGACGGAGACCGCGTGGTCCGCGAAGCGCTCGTAGTAGCGGCCCAGCAGGGTCACGTCCACGGCCGTCTCGATGCCGTGCTTCCAGCGGTCGTCCATCAGGTGCTGGAAGAGCGTGCGGTGCAGCAGGTCCATCGCGTCGTCGTCCTGCTCCAGCTGGAGCGCGAGATCGACGTCCTTGGTGATGATGACCTCGGCGGCCTTGGCCATCAGGCGCTGCGCCAGCTGCCCCATCTCCAGGATGGTGGCGTGCAGATCGCGCGGTACGGCCGTCTCCGGGAAGCGCAGCCGGGCCAGCTTGGCCACGTGCTGGGCCAGGTCGCCGGAGCGCTCCAGGTCGGCGCTCATCCGCAGCGAGGTGACGACGATACGCAGGTCCGTGGCGACCGGCTGCTGCCGCGCCAGCAGGGTGACCGCCCGTTCCTCCAGCTCACGCTGGAGGTCGTCGACCTTCTCGTCGGCCGCGATGACGTGCTCGGCCAGCTTGAGGTCCGCGTCGAGTATCGCCGTGGTGGCGCGCCCGATCGCGGAGCCGACGAGCCGGGCCATCTCGACCAGGCCCTCGCCGATCGAATCCAGCTCCTCGTGGTACGCGTCCCGCATCTGTGACCTTCTCTCGCGTCGAGTGGTGGTGTGGCGTGGTGTGGGAGGTGGGGCCGGGTGCAGTCGACCTGCGCCCACGGTCTCACGGTCCGTGCCCGCGCGGCCCGTGTCCCGCAGGGCGGTGCGCCACGGAGCCGGTACTCCGCCACCCGTCACCCGCACCCTCACCCTGCGGCCGGATCGCGACCTGCCGTCCCACCCCGGGTGAACCGGTACCGACGTGAAGGTGAACTCTGGGCGACGCGGCCGCTGCCCCCGGGCCGGCGCCGCCGTTCACCCGGCCGCACACCGGCGGGACCGGGCGCCGCACCGGCCCCCTCGGAGGCGTCCGGCGGCCGGCCGCACGCCGTCCCCGGCCCCCCGAGTGAACCCGTACGGACGCCACGGTGAACTCTGGGCGACGGCTGTTCGAGCAGCGGCTCGCAAGGCTGGGGGAGTGTCCGACCCGGCACATACTCTGGAGACATGAACGTGGACGCGGCCGTCGCCGCAGTGGCAGCGATCGCCGGGTTGTGCACCGGCGTCTTCGCCATGCTGGCGTTCCGCTGGAGCGAGCGTGACCAGGCCAAACCCACCCGCACCTCACTGCACACCGACGCCGTGCTGCCGCCCGGCGTCGACACCGTGCTCTCCGTCCTGCGCTCCTCGGCCGTGGTCCTCGACGAGGCCGACGCCGTCGTCAAGGCCAGCTCCGCGGCGTACGCCCTCGGCCTGGTCCGCGGCGGCAAGCTCGCCGTCGAGCCGATGATGCAGATGGCCCGCGACACCCGCAGGGACGGGGAGATACGCCAGGTCGAGCTGGACCTGCCGCGCCGCGGCACGGGCCGCGGGGAGGCCCTCGCGGTCTCCGCCCGGGTCGCCCCGCTCGGCTCCCGGCTCGTCCTGCTGCTCGTCGAGGACCTGACGGAGGCCCGCCGCATAGAGGCGGTCCGCCGCGACTTCGTCGCCAACGTCAGCCATGAGCTCAAGACGCCCGCCGGCGCGCTGTCGCTGCTCTCCGAAGCCGTGATGGACGCCAGCGACGACCCCGAGGCCGTCACCCGCTTCGCCGGCCGGATGCAGAACGAGGCCACCCGCCTGACCAACCTCGTCCAGGAGCTCATCGACCTCTCCCGGGTCCAGAACGACGACCCGCTGGAGGACGCCGAGCCGGTCCGGGTCGACGAGCTGGTCGCCGAGGCGATCGACCGCTGCCGCCAGCAGGCCGGCGCCAAGCAGATCACCATGGCCGCCGGAGGCACCGCCGACCTGCACGTATGGGGCAACCGCGGCCAGCTCGCGGCCGCCCTGGGCAACCTCGTCGAGAACGCCGTCAACTACTCCCCGGCGCGCACCCGCGTCGGGATCGCCGGGCGGCGGGTCTCCGCGCCCGGCGGCGACCTGATCGAGATCGCGGTGACCGACCAGGGCATCGGGATATCCGAAAAGGACCGGGACCGCGTCTTCGAGCGGTTCTACCGCGTGGACCCGGCGCGCTCGCGCGCCACCGGCGGGACCGGCCTCGGCCTCGCCATCGTCAAGCATGTGGCCGCCTCACACGGCGGGGAGGTCACGGTGTGGAGCGCTGAGGGACAGGGCTCCACGTTCACCCTGCGTCTCCCGGAAGCCGGGGCCGTACGCGACCGCGAACGGCCCGCCGATCTCTCCGCGGAGGGCCTCGACGACGAGGACCGCCCGTACGAGACCTTCAACGATCCGCTCCCTGCTCACCCAGCCCCGGAGGTCCTTCCGTGACCCGAGTGCTCGTCGTCGAGGACGAGGAATCGTTCAGCGACGCACTGTCGTACATGCTTCGCAAAGAGGGATTCGAGGTCGCCATCGCGGCAACGGGCCCCGACGGACTGGACGAGTTCGAGCGCAACGGCGCCGACCTCGTTCTGTTGGACCTGATGCTGCCTGGCCTGCCCGGCACGGAGGTCTGCCGCCAGCTGCGCGGCCGCTCCAACGTCCCGGTCATCATGGTCACCGCCAAGGACAGCGAGATCGACAAGGTCGTCGGCCTGGAAATAGGAGCCGACGACTACGTCACCAAGCCCTTCTCCTCCCGTGAGCTGGTCGCCCGCATCCGCGCGGTGCTCCGCCGCCGCGGCGAGCCCGAGGAGGTCACCCCGCAGGCACTGGAGGCCGGCCCGGTCCGGATGGACGTGGACCGCCATGTCGTCACGGTCTCCGGCGGCAAGGTCGACCTGCCCCTCAAGGAGTTCGACCTCCTGGAGATGCTGCTGCGCAACGCGGGCCGGGTGCTGACCCGCATGCAGCTCATCGACCGGGTCTGGGGCGCCGACTACGTGGGCGACACCAAGACCCTGGACGTGCACGTCAAGCGGCTGCGCGCCAAGATCGAACCCGACCCGGGCGCGCCGCGCTACCTGGTCACGGTCCGCGGTCTGGGCTACAAGTTCGAGCCGTAGACCGCCGGCGGACCACCGCACATGCGTCAGGGGCGCTCCCCCGATCCGGAGGGGCGCCCCTGACGCGTGGGGCACGGGGCCGGTGACGACGCCCGTGCGGTGAGGTCAGTGACCGGCGTGCGCCGACCCGGCGGGCTTGGTGGCGCCGGTGGTCGGCGTGGCGGTACCCGTCGGCGTGCCGGACTCGGTCGGCTTGCCCGTCTCCGTGGGCTTGCCGCCCGGGGTGGCCGAACCGGACGGCTGCGGCACCTGGGAGGGCCCGTAGCCCTCGAAGTAGCTCTTCGCCGGGACGACGAAGGCGTCGATCTTCACCTTGCCGGTGGAGCTGAAGTCGAACGTCAGCGTCTGCACGTTCCCGTCCTGGACGGCCTCCCGGCCGCTGGGCAGGACGGCGGCGGCGTTGTCCTTGCCGCCGACCACGACGGAGCCGCCGGCCGGCACGGTGATCCCGCCCGAGCCGTTGCCCGCCGCCTTCAGCTTGGCCGACTGGCCGGTGCCGTTGACGGAGATCGCGGTCAGCTTCTGGTCCTTGGTGCCGTTGTTGAACAGCGTCGCGGTCACCACGGCCGGGCCCTTGGCGTGCAGATCGGGCTGGGTGACGACGGACACGTTCTGGATCTTGATGTCACCGGCGGAGGTCTCGGCGTTGTCCGGCTTGACCTGCAGCGTCTGGGCGTCGCTCCCGGCCCCGCACGCGGACAGCGTGGCGATCGAGAGCGAAAGGACGGTGGCGGCGAGGACGCCGCGTCGAAGGCTGCGGCTCACGGCGGCGGCATCTCCTTGACGAGCTACGGCGGCCGAACGTTCGTGCCCGGTCGCGGATGGACGGCTGGGGCGGCGCCGCGTACGCGTCATGACGACGGGCACGTAAAGCCGCCCTAAGGGTGTGTCAGCGCCGCTAGGTTACCGAGCCGTCCCCGCACCGCCGCACCCGACCCGCCCCCAGCGCGATCACCGGCCCGCCACCGCCGCCCGCACACGGTTCCGACCCAGGCGCCGGGCCCCCGGCCGCGCCCGGCCCGCCGGAGAGCCGGCCGCGGGAGAACGACGCGCGGAAGGTGCCGGGACCTTCACGGAACGGCGAGGACGGGCTCACCGTATGACGGGCTCCGTATGACGGGATCACGGATGAGGGGATCAAGGATGAGATGACGGGATCATGGATGACCGGAACAGGGATGAATATTCGGCAGGCGGCCGTTCGGGTGGGCATGCGCCCGTTTCCCCGGCCGGTTTCCCCCGGCGAAAAACAGTATTCGAAGGGAATGTGAAGACCTCACGGAATTGATCACACTCTTCACCGGCCGGAAGGTGATCAATTCGAGAATCGGCCCTGACGGGTGCTTGCGCGGCCGAACGGAGTAGCGGAACTCGCTCATGCGGATCCGTGCAAAACGGGACGTTCAGCCTATCGATCATGGTGTTCCCGACGTGTGACAGGCACGTTTCCGCTCGCCCGCGAAGCCCCTCCGACCTGCGAATACCCGCACCGAAGGGCCCCTCGCAGCACGTTCCGGCTGCTGTTGTCAAGCCCCGAGATATGCCCTGACCTGCGAAAACGCCATTCAGAACGGCCCGTTCCCGTGTTAGCATGGATAGCCACGGAAGGGGTACCTGTCACATGACGTTCAAGGTTGGCGACACCGTGGTCTATCCCCATCACGGGGCCGCGCTGATCGAGGCCATCGAAACTCGCCAGATCAAAGGCGTGGACAAGACCTACTTGGTGCTGAAGGTCGCCCAGGGCGACTTGACTGTTCGTGTGCCAGCGGACAATGCGGAGTTCGTCGGCGTACGCGACGTGGTTGGTCAGGACGGGCTGGACCGGGTCTTCGAGGTGCTTCGTGCACCGTATGCCGAAGAGCCGACTAACTGGTCCCGTCGCTACAAGGCAAATCTCGAGAAGCTCGCTTCCGGCGATGTGATCAAGGTCGCCGAAGTAGTGCGCGACCTGTGGCGGCGTGAGCGCGAGCGCGGACTCTCCGCCGGTGAGAAGAGGATGCTTGCAAAGGCCCGCCAGATTCTGGTGAGCGAACTCGCCCTCGCGGAGAACACCAACGAGGACAAGGCCGAGGCCCTGCTCGACGAGGTCCTCGCGTCCTGACGCCGTACGGCGACCGACCGACGCAGCGACGACCCGCAGCGACGACGTAGCAAAAATGCCGCGGTGCCCGAGTGGCGACCGACTCCCATGTGGGAGGGGTCCGTTACCGGGCGCTGCGGCATATCTGCCTCTGTATGTCTGCCTGTGTTCGACGCCCGCCCGCGTTCGCCTGTGACGGGACGGCGATCCGGCAGGGCCCGCCGAGGCACCGGTGGCCGTTGCGGTGGCCGTTGCGCTGCGGTTCGGCTCGCTCTCGCGGACCTGTCGTGGAGTGCCGGGCCCGGGCAGCTGCCCCGACCGATGTCACGGAAGGGTCCGGTCAAGGCGTCGCGCCCGGCACTCCCCCAAGCTCTACGAGCAGGGGGTACCCCCAGGCCATACCCACCTCTCCCGAGGAAACAAACCTGTCTGCGCCAATTCCGGGCTCGCCCCGGACTCCGGAGCCATCGATGTCAGATCCCTCCCGCCCGATCCGCACCGCCGCGGTGATCCCTGCCGCCGGCCGGGGCGTCCGGCTCGGTCCCGGCACCCCCAAGGCCCTGCGCGCGCTGGGCGGCACCCCCATGCTGGTGCACGCCGTCCGCGCGATGGCCGCCTCCCGCGCCGTCTCGCTCATCGTCGTGGTGGCCCCGCCCGACGGCGCCGGCGAGGTCGACCGCCTCCTTAACGAGTACCCGCTCGCCGACCGCACCGACCTCGTGGTCGTCCCCGGCGGGCAGACCCGCCAGGAGTCCGTACGGCTCGGTCTGGCGGCGCTGCCGCAGGACGTCGACGTCGTGCTGGTGCACGACGCCGCCCGCCCGCTGGTCCCCGTCGACACCGTCGACGCGGTGATCGCGGCGGTACGCGCCGGTGCGCCCGCCGTCGTCCCCGCGCTGCCGCTCGCCGACACCGTCAAGCAGGTCGAACCGCAGCCGCAGGGCGCCCCCGAGCCGGTGGTCGGCACCCCGGAGCGGGCTCTGCTGCGCGCCGTACAGACCCCGCAGGGCTTCGACCCCGAGACCCTGCGCAAGGCGCACGACACCGTCGTCGAGGGCGAGGGCGCCACCGACGACGCCGGGCTGGTCGAACGGCTCGGCGCGCCGGTCGTGGTCGTCCCCGGCCACGAGGAAGCGTTCAAGGTGACCCGGCCGCTGGACCTGGTCCTGGCCGAGGCCGTACTCGCCCGCAGGAGGGCCACCGATGGCTATGTCTGAGCCGACCCCCGCCGGCGGGCCCGCCGGCCTCCCCCTCGTCGGCGTCGGCACGGACGTGCACGCCTTCGAGCAGGGCCGCGAGCTGTGGTGCGCCGGGCTGCTCTGGGACGCCGCGGAGAGCGACGGCTACGGCCTGGCCGGTCACAGCGACGGCGATGTCGCCGCGCACGCCGCCTGCGACGCGCTCTTCTCGGCGGCCGGCGTCGGCGACCTGGGCGCGCACTTCGGCACCGGCCGCCCCGAGTGGTCCGGCGCCTCCGGTGTGACGCTGCTGGCCGAGGCCGCGCGGATCGTCCGGGCCGAGGGCTTCACCATCGGCAATGTCGCGGTGCAGGTCATCGGCGTACGGCCGAAGGTCGGCAAGCGGCGCGACGAGGCGCAGAAGGCGCTGTCGGCGGCCGTCGGAGCGCCGGTGTCGGTCTCCGGGACGACCTCGGACGGGCTGGGCCTGACGGGCCGCGCCGAGGGCCTGGCCGCCATCGCCACCGCCATCGTCTTCCGTACGGCCTGAGCGGGCTCCGCATGGCCTGAACCGGCACCCGGGGCTTGACGTGCGGCGCCCGGCATTCCCCCGTATGACGGGGGAATGCCGGGCGCCGCACGGGTGTTGGAGAGAAACGGAGGGCTTGCACCCCTCGGAACGGCCCTCGGAACGGCCCGCAGGAAGGACCCCTCGTGACCGCCACCCTGTCCGACGACCTCAAGCAGCTCCTCGACGCGCCGGTGTTCGTGACCCTGGCGACCATCCAGCCCGACGGCAGTCCGCAGGTCTCGCCGGTATGGGTGAAGCGGGACGGCGACGACCTCCTGGTCTCCACGACCGCCGGCCGCCGCAAGGAGGCCAACATCCGCCGCGACCCGCGCGTGACCGTCGTCGTCCAGCCCTTCGACGCCCCGTACACCTACGCGGAGATCCGCGGCACCGTCACGCTCACCACCGAGGGCGGCCAGGAGCTCATCGACGAGCTGTCCCGGAAGTACACCGGCAAGCCGTACGCGGAGTTCAACCCGGCCTCGGCCGACGACGACGAGCGGGTGGTCATCCGGATCACCCCGCGCAAGGTGGTCGGCAGCATCTGACGGGCAACGGCAACGGGCACCTTTGACGGACACCCCCGGGCAGGGGGATCCGGTAGTGAGGGCCGGTAGTGAAGGCCGGTAGTCAAGACCGGCAGTGAAGCCCGGCAGTAAAAGTCGACGGCGAAAGCGAGCAAAACAGTCGGTATCGGACGGTTGTGACAGATCCGTGTCCCCTCGGCCCATGCGTCGCGGGGCACTGCCCGGTTCCGACTACCCTGGTTCCGTGACGATTCGCCTGTACGACACCAGCGCCCGGCAGATCCGTGACTTCACCCCGCTCACGCCGGGCTGTGTCTCGATCTACCTCTGTGGTGCGACCGTGCAGGCCGCCCCGCACATCGGGCACATCAGGTCGGGACTCAACTTCGACATCATGCGCCGCTGGTTCGCCCACCGCGGCTACGACGTGACCTTCGTCCGCAATGTCACGGACATCGACGACAAGATCATCGCGAAGTCCGGCGAGCAGGGCCGCCCCTGGTGGTCGATCGGCTACGAGAACGAGGTCGCCTTCAACACGGCCTACGACGCCCTCGGCTGCCTGCGTCCGACCTACGAACCGCGCGCCACCGGCCACATCCCCGAGATGATCGAGATGATGCGCGGCCTGATCGAGCGCGGCCACGCCTACGCCGCCGACGGCAACGTCTACTTCGACGTCAAGTCCTTCCCCGGGTATCTCCAGCTGTCCAACCAGGAGTTGGACAACCTCCTGCAGCCGTCCGGCGAGGGGGAGACCGGCAAGCGCGACCCGCGCGACTTCGCCATGTGGAAGGCCGCGAAGGAGGGCGAGCCCAGCTGGGAGACCCCCTGGGGCCGCGGCCGGCCCGGCTGGCATCTGGAGTGCTCGGCGATGGCCCACAAGTACCTGGGTTCCGCCTTCGACATCCACGGCGGCGGCGTCGACCTCGTCTTCCCGCACCACGAGAACGAGATCGCCCAGGCCAAGGCCTTCGGCGACGACTTCGCCGCGTACTGGTCGCACAACGCCTGGGTGACCATGAGCGGCGAGAAGATGTCCAAGTCGCTCGGCAACTCCGTGCTGGTCTCGGAGATGGTCAAGCGCTGGCGCCCGATCGTGCTGCGCTACTACCTGGGCACCCCGCACTACCGCTCGATGATCGAGTACAGCGAGGACGCGCTGCGCGAGGCGGAGGCGGCGTTCGCCCGTATCGAAGGGTTCATCCAGCGCGTCGTCGAGAAGGCCGGTGCCGTCGAGCCCGCCGCCGAGGTGCCGCCGGCCTTCGCCGAGGCGATGGACGACGACCTGGGCGTCCCGCAGGCGCTGGCGGTCGTGCACACCACCGTCCGGCAGGGCAACTCCGCGCTGACCGCCGACGACAAGGAAGCCGCGGTGGCCCGGCTGGCCGAGCTGCGGGCGATGCTCGGAGTGCTGGGCCTGGACCCGCTCGACGAGCGCTGGTCCGGCGGCGGCACGGATCGCGGCGAGGACCTGCACGGCGTCGTCGACTCCCTCGTGCGCCTCGTCCTCGACCAGCGCCAGGCCGCCCGCTCCCGCAAGGACTACGCCACCGCCGACGCCATCCGCGACCAGCTCCAGCAGTCGGGACTGTCGATCGAGGACACCCCGTCGGGCCCGCGCTGGTCGCTGTCCTGACCCGCTCGCGCTCCGTGAGCGCGCACCCGGATTCGCCCTTCCGGGTGCCCGCGGGCGACACTCAATCCATACGTACGTACCCACTCCACGTCGCGAGACGTCGAGAGCAGTGAAGAAACAGGTGACCCATGGCCGGCAACAGCCAGCGCAGGAACCGCCGCACGTCCAACAAGAAGGGCGCGCAGGTCGGCAGCGGCGGTAAGCGGCGCCGGAGCCTGGAGGGCAAGGGCCCGACCCCGCCCGCCTCCGCACGTAAGGGACACGTCAAGAACCGGGTCGCCAACGCCAAGGCGAAGCAGGCCGCGGCGCGCCGCCCGGCCCCGCGGCGCGGCGGCGCCAAGGGCACCGCGGAGCTGGTCGTCGGCCGCAACCCGGTCGTCGAGGCGCTGCGCGAGGGCGTGCCCGCCACCACGCTGTACGTGCAGCAGTTCATCGACAGCGACGAGCGGGTGCGCGAGGCGCTGCAGCTCGCCACCGAAGGCGGGCTGAACCTGCTGGAGGCGCCGCGGGCCGAGCTGGACCGCATGACCAACGGCCTCAACCACCAGGGCCTGGTCGCGCAGATCCCGCCGTACGACTACGCGCACCCCGAGGACCTGGCGGCGGCCGCCTTCGACGAGGGCGAGGACCCGCTGATCGTCGCGCTGGACGGGGTCACCGACCCGCGCAACCTGGGCGCGGTCGTCCGGTCCGTCTCCGCCTTCGGCGGCCACGGCGTGGTCGTGCCGGAGCGCCGCGCCGCCGGGATGACGGCCGGCGCCTGGAAGACCTCGGCGGGCACCGCGGCCCGTACGCCGGTCGCCCGCGCCACCAACCTGACCCGGGCCCTGGAGTCGTACCAGAAGGCCGGTCTGACGGTCGTCGGCCTGGCCGCGGACGGTGACACGGAGCTGCAGGACCTGGAGGTCCTGGACGGCCCGGTCGTCATCGTCGTCGGCAGCGAGGGCAAGGGCCTGTCGCGGCTCGTCGGCGAGACCTGTGACGTGCGCGTACGGATCCCGATGCCGGGCGGCGCGGAGTCGCTGAACGCCGGTGTCGCGGCCGGTGTCGTCCTGTGGGAGGCGGCGCGCCGACGCGCCTGAGCAGTGGCGCCCGGGGGTGGTCCGCGCGTGCGCGCCGCACCCGGGCCACACCTCGGGGCAAAACCTGACCCTCCGTACGCCTTGCCCGTATCCCGTGATCTTTTGACGGGTCTCGGACAGATCGGCCCGGTCAAGGCAGTGTCTTATACGCGAGTCACTCGGTTAGATGAGCGTGGACACCAGAACACCCCGCACGCCTACGGGGGGACGCTCGCCGGGCTTCGATGACGAGCCGGGCCTGAGCTCGGTCAAGGTGCCGTGCGATCCCGCGCAGGTCATCGTCAACCACGCCAGCTTCCGCGTACAGCTCGCCGCACCCGCGGCGGGCCACGTCACGGCCGACACCGCGCGCATCCCCGCCACCCGGGGCCCGTCCGCCGGTGGCAGACGCCGGGCGCCGGTGGTGTGGAGCGGCCGCACCGAACCGGGCGGCACGGCCGGCGCCACCACCCAACTCCTGCACGCGGTGCGCAACGCGGGCATCGGCCTCGACACCGGCGGCCAGAGCGAGGACGTCGGCACGACCCAGGTCCTGCCCCGGGTCCGCCTCGACGGCCCGGCCCCCGCCCAGACCGTGATCGGCCAGCGCGGCCCCGCCGAATCCGACGGCACCCTGCTGCGCGGCGTACGCCCCGTGGGCAGCGCGTACGGCGACCCCTACAGCGACCACCCCCACCGCGACATGTACGGCGGCCGCGGCCCCGCCGACGACGGCTATGACGACGACCGTGACGACCGCTTCGAGCCCCGCGGCCAGTACGACCCCGAGGGCGGGCGGCGTGCCGCCGACACCGTGCGGCACGCGTACTACCCGGGCCGCCGGATGAACCTCGGCGTCGTCCTGCTGCCGCTGCGCATCTTCCTCGGCCTGATCTCCGTCTACGCCGGTATGGGCAAGCTCTGCGACCCCGTCTACTTCGACGGCGGCGAGCGGGGCTCGATGGTCAAGTGGCTGCTGTCGCTCGACCCGTGGGCGCTGGCCGTACCGCTGCGCGACTTCGCCGTCTCGCACCCCGTCGGCGCCGGCCTGACCGTCGCCTTCCTCCAGGTCGTCGTCGGCGTGCTGACCATCTGCGGGCTGTGGCAGCGGGTGGCCGCGTCGATCGGCGCGCTGCTCTCCGCGGCGCTGCTGATGACCGTCAGCTGGCGCACGCTCCCCGCCTACGACGCCCCCGACATCATCTACCTCGCCGCCTGGAGCCCGCTGATCATCGCGGGCGCCCCGGTCTACTCCATGGACGCCCGGCTCGCCGGCGAGGCCTGGCGGCGGCTCGGCCCCCGCGTCGAGGTCGCCGACCTGCGACGCCGGGTGCTGCGCCGCGGCGCCATGATGACCATGGTGGTGGGCGGGCTCACCCTGCTCATCGGCTCGCTGCTCGGCGGTGCCGTACGGTCCGCGACGGTCGCGACCGTGCCGCGGCCCGGCGAGCCCGCGATCAACAACCTGCCCGGCTCACCGCTGCCCCGCCCCGGCAAGAGCGCCACCCGCCCCGGCCAGCGGCACACCGGCAGTGCGGTACGCCCCGGCACCCCCTCCGCGGGCGCTTCGCACAAGGCCCGCAGGCCCGGCCAGCCGTCCGCGTCGACCCGCACCGGCCGCACCGCGGGCAGCACCAGCGGCCTCTCCCAGCAGCCCGGCGCCACCACCAGCGCCCCGCAGCAGACCGCCCCGACCCGAGCCCCCGCCCCGACCCGCGTCCCGAACACCTCGGGCGGCACCGGCGGCGGCACGACCGGCACCGGCAGCAGCGGCTCCGGCGACTCGGGCGACTCCGGCGGCCGCGGCAGCACGTTGGGAGGGCTGCTGGGCTGAGGCGCGGGGCGGCCCCCAGGGGCGCGCGCTCCGGGGCTGCTGCCTCGGGGCGCGCGCGAGCGGGGATCTGGCCGGTGGTCCGGTTTTCTCCCCGCTTTCTGGGCCTTCGTTGCCTTCGTTTCTGCGTCCGGCTTCCTCTCCCTTGCGGTTTGGCTTCTGCTTGCGGCTTGGCTTCCGCTTCGGGCTTCGCTCGTGCTTCCGCTCCGTCCGGCTTCGCTTCTGCGTCCGGCTTCGCTCCTGCTCCCGCTTTCGCCTTCGCTTCCGCTCTTTCCCACCGCCTACTTTTTCCCCGCCGCCCACCCCCCTTCGGGGGGTGGGCGGGTGTATGTGCGCGGGGCCTTTGAGCGGAGCGGGGCTTTTGGAACGGAGTGGTGCCTTTGACCGGAGCGGGGCTTTGGAATGGAGCGGGGCCTTCGATCGGGGCTGGCTTCGGCGGCGCTGGGGGCCGCGTACGACAGCCGATGGTGGGGGTGGTGTGGCGATCGACGCCGTGGCAAGCGACATCATGACGGCCGGCGTTGTGGCGACCGGCATTCGTGAGTGCCGAGGTGGTGACGACCAGCGTGACAAGGGCCGTTGGCGTTGCGACGGCTGCTGGTGTGGCTGCGGCGGCTACAGGTCGCGTACGGCCGCTGGGGCGCCTGCGGCGACGTACGCGACCAAATCCCCGAGGGCCGGGCCTCTGCGGGCGCGTACGGGCCCCACAGCCTCGCCGCGGAGCCATCTGCCGGGAGGTGGGCGGCGGGAGGCGGGAGCCGGGCTGAGCCGTGGCAGACGGGCGGCCGGCGGCCCCGCCGCACGGCATCGCCCCCCTCCACTCCCTCAACCCGCCTGCGCGCTCAGCTCCTTGGCCGCCTCGGTGAGGTCCTTGGTCGTGTCGATGGCGCGCCAGTAGGCGCCCTGCGGGAGCGGGAAACCGGCCAGGCGGCGTTCGCGGGCCAGGCGAGGGAAGGTCGTGCGCTCGTGGTCGCCGCGGGCGGGGAGCAGGTCTGTGAACGCGGCGGAGAAGACGTAGACGCCGGCGTTGATCAGATACGGCGAGGGCGGCGCCTCGATGAAATCCAGTACGTGCCCGAACGCGTCGGTCTCGACGACTCCCCAGGGGATGCGGGGGCGGGCCAGCGCGAGGGTGGCGTCGGCGTCGCGTTCGTGGTGGAAGGCGGCCATCTCGCGGAGCGGGAAGCGGGTCCAGACGTCGCCGTTGGTGGCGTACCAGGGTTCGTGCGGGCGGGGCAGCGAGCCGGCCGCGTACTTGAGTCCGCCGCCGCGGCCCAGTGGCTCCGTCTCGACAACGGTCGTGACGCGCAAGGGCAGTCGGGCCTGTGACAGCCAGTCCTGCAGCACCTCGGCGAGGTGGCCGCAGGAGACGACCGCGTCCGTGACGCCTTCCTCGGCCAGCCAGTTCAGCTGGTGGCCGATGATCGGGGTTCCGGTGCCGGGAATCTCGACCATCGGCTTGGGTCGGTCATCGGTGTACGGGCGGAGACGCGAGCCCTGGCCGCCGGCCAGGACCACGGCCTGCGTGGGGTACGGATGCGGGGCGCCTGTCATGGTTCGCACCCTATGCGGTGCGATCGGTGGTCACTGGGCGTCGGCGACGCCGGTGGCGAAGGAGGTGTCGCAGACCGGGCGGGAGAAGGCCTGGGCGCGGTGCGCGGCACCGTACTTGGCGACGGCGGCACGGCCGAGGGCGCGTGCGATGTCGGGGCACGCCTTGAGCAGCGAGGGCCGCTTGGCGGTCGCCTCCTGGAGGCGGGTCAGGGCGACGCTGGGGTTCTTCTCCTGGAGCTCGATCAGGAGGCGCTTGCGGAGAGCGTCCGCGGGGGTGGCCGGGGCGGCCTTGGTGGATGCCGTTCCGGAGGATGCGGTCAGCACCTGTGAGTCGGTGGCCGTCGATGCCCAGGGGACGCGGGTGACCGCGAGTGTCCCGGACAGCACGAGGACGACGGGAAGGACGAGAGCGAGAGTTCTGCCGATGCGGCGGGCTGCGGAGTTCACGGTCGAGATGGTAGCGAGGAGTGATGATTTGGCGACATTTGGTCACCGTATCGAGGGACGCAATGGCCCGTCGGTGCGGTCGCGATGTTGACGCACTGGTACGAAAAGCTCCGATATGTCCCTGCGGTGCAGGGTCTGTGCGGCCGGCATGTCCCGTACGGCGCGCGGCGGGCAGGGCCCGGCGGCCGCTCCGGAAACGCGGCAGCGGTGGCGGTCCAGGACTACCCCGGACCGCCACCGCCCTAACGCGCCGCTCTCCTCTGCCGTCTCCGCCGAATCAGCCGTCGCCGCTGAGTCGGCCGTCTCCGCTGAGTCGGCCGTCTCCTCGCCCAGAGACGTCCGTCGCTCGGCGATGGCCGTCGCTCGGCCGTTTCCGTCCGCTCAGCGATCTCCGGCGCCACTCGGCGGTCTCGGTCTCCATCGGAGCGGAGCCTCAGTCGCTGAGGCGCTCCCCCGAAGACGTCGAGAACACATGCGTCTCGCCGGGGCGCGGGACGACGTGCAGCCGGCTGCCCTTCTCCGGGACCTGGCGGCCGTTGACCCGTACGACCAGGTCCTTGGTCTCGCCGCCGACCTCCGCGGTGCCGTACACATAGCCGTCGGCGCCGAGTTCCTCGACGACGTTGACCGTGACGGCCAGGCCAGCCGGTGCGTCCGCGGCCTCCTTGGACAGCGACTTCGCCGCGGCGCCGTTCTGCTCGACGATGTCGAAGTGCTCGGGGCGCACACCCACCGTCACCGTACGGTCGCCCTTGTCGGCGGCCGCGCTCAGCGCCTCCCTGTTGACCGGGACCACACTGTTGCCGAACTTCACGCCGCCGTCGGTGATCGGCACCTCGACCAGGTTCATGGCGGGGGAGCCGATGAAGCCGGCGACGAAGAGGTTGGCGGGACGGTCGTACATGTTGCGCGGCGAGTCGACCTGCTGGAGCAGGCCGTCCTTGAGGACGGCGACCCGGTCGCCCATCGTCATGGCCTCGACCTGGTCGTGGGTGACGTACACCGTCGTGATCCCCAGCCGCCGCTGCAGGCCGGCGATCTGCGTACGCGTCTGCACGCGCAGCTTCGCGTCCAGGTTGGACAGCGGCTCGTCCATCAGGAAGACCTGCGGCTCACGGACGATCGCCCGGCCCATCGCGACGCGCTGGCGCTGACCACCGGACAGCGCCTTGGGCTTGCGCCCCAGGTACTCCGTCAGGTCAAGGATCTTGGCCGCGTCCTCGACCTTCTGCCGGATCTCGGCCTTCGGAACACCGGCGATCTTGAGCGCGAAGCCCATGTTGTCGGCGACCGTCATGTGCGGGTAGAGCGCGTAGTTCTGGAACACCATGGCGATGTCCCGGTCCTTGGGCGGAAGGTGGGTGACATCGCGGTCCCCGATGCGGATGGCGCCTCCGTCGACGTCCTCCAGCCCCGCGAGCATCCGCAGAGAGGTGGACTTGCCGCATCCGGAGGGGCCGACCAGGACGAGGAATTCGCCGTCTTCGATGGCGATGTCCAGTTTGTCGACGGCGGGCTTGTCGGAACCCGGGTAGATACGGGTTGCCTGGTCATACGTGACCGTAGCCATGGTGAGAGTCCCTTCACCGGCAGGAACGTGCCGGACGATCCGAGTAAAAGGAGTGGTGTAGTCCACTGATGTGGAACTGTCCCGTGACGCTACCCTCGACCGGGCCCGGTGTCAGTAGCCTGGCTCTCACCAAATCCAGGAGACCGGCACCCGGCACGCCTGGGTACACTTCTCCACGCACGCCTCCTTAGCTCAGCTGGTCAGAGCACCGCTCTTGTAAAGCGAAGGTCGTCGGTTCGAATCCGACAGGGGGCTCTGTGTTTGAGCAGGGAAGAAGCCCCGGGCCGATCTTGGCCTGGGGCTTCTGACATGTACGGGTGACATCAATGAGGCGGTCGGTAACGCGGCGGTCGGTAACGGGGCGGTCGGTCGAGATCAGTCCTGATCGAGCCGCCGTTTCAGGAGCCGGTCCATGTGGCTGATCGCTTGCCGCTGGGTGTCCTGCGCGACGTGGGTGTAGACGTCCATGGTCATGCTGATCTGGCTGTGGCCGAGGATCTCCATCAGGGCGCGAGGGGCGACGCCGGCTGCGGTGAGCAGGGTGGCGCAGCCGTTCCGGGCGTCGTGGAGTCGGATCGGGTGGAGGTCGGCGGAGGCTGTGAGCCGGGAGAAGGGGCGGTTCAGGTTCCGCGGTTCGATGGGGCGACGGGCCTGCTCCTGTCCTGGGACGGGCATCTAGCCTCGGTGCATGGACCAGGTGGAGAACGGTCGACTGTCGGACGATGAGTTCAAGGAGTTCCTCAGCTTCTTGAAGAGGTTCTGCTCCCATGATCTAGATCAGTGGGAGGCGTGGCAGACCACCACTCCTTATGGTCCGGTCTACGTCAACATGACCAGGCGCCTTCCGCCGGGAACCGACCCGAGCGCCTTCCACTCGATCTGAACGGCGACGTGTATGCCCACACAGCTTCCAGAGTGTCCGCGCTGCGGTCAGGACTGGGTTCATCCCTACCGGTTCAAGGACGACGGGTCTCCGTTCTCCCTGTGTACTGAATGTGACTCCTTCTGGTGGCCGCATGAGGCCCTGGAGATCTCCAACGCACGCTTCCTTGATGACGTAGTGGCTGCGCGGCTTGGGGTGAGCGGAAACCCATGGTCGACTCGTGTGTGGGCCGATGTCATCGAGCCGGTCGGGGAAGGCCGCTGACATCCGCAGCTGACATCAACGACGGCGCACGACCACGGTTCTCCCCAATCCAGTGTGCCCTCGCGCCTTCTACCGCCGGCATGCAGTGGTGCCCGGTTGATCGAACTTGTAAATCGAAGGTCGTCGGTTCGAATCCGACAGGGGGATCCGAGAAGCAGCAGGTCAGAGGCCCTGCCGTCTGAGTGGGCGGTGGGGCCTCCGGTTATGTGGTGCAGGTACGGCATGCGTGGGGTGAGGCGGGAGTGCGCCTCGGGGGAGCGAGGTGTGGCTGATCTTGGGTGGTGGCGGGCTGCGGAGGTGGGCGGTTCAGGGGGAACTGGGTGCTGGGGTGAGGGCGTTCGGCTGGGGCTGGCGTTTAGTGGTCCGGGGTGGTTGCGAGGGGGGCGCAGGCTGGGCGGGTGCGGAGCCAGTAGGAGTGGGTGGCGGTCAGTAGGGCGATGCCGTAGGCGGCGAATGCCGTGTGGCCGATCCAGCCGACGAGGAGGGTGTCCGTCGGGGAGTGGAAATCGCCGCGCCGGATCGGTAGTACGCCCGCCGTCGCGAGGGCCAGGTAGCCGACGCCGAGCACGCCGTAGGGCACCAGTGTGGCCGCGCCGATGACGGCGGGGGTCAGGGGCAGCCAGCGCGGTACCCGTCTGCCGTTCAGGGCGAGGGTCCAGCGGGGGAAGACCTGGCCCCAGGGCCGGATCAGCCCGAAGAGCAGGAAGATGCCGAGCGCGGCCAGTAGTACGGTGCCGTCCAGGCCCCAGGACTCCAGGGTGAGCCAGATGTCGGAGGCTCCGTAGTGGCGGGAGCGTTCCAGTGCCTCGGCACCGCTGATCCCGGCGAACGTCCCGCCCGTTGCCCAGACCAGCTTCATCCCCGCATACGGGAGGAACGCCACGGTCCCGGCGTACGCGGTGAGGCGTACGGCGCGCGGAGCCCGGGACGGCTGTGGTCTGACCACCGTCTTGTGCGCTGTGCCGCAGCGTGCGCAGTTGCTGCCGGGCCGGTGGGCACGAGCCGTGGCGGCGAGGAGCGCCGCGCCGGTCAGCCCGAGGGCGTGCAGTACGGCGGCGTCGGCGTTGTCGACGCCCTGGGCGAACAGCAGCCCGATCACGTCCATCAGCAGGCTGAACGCCGAGATCGCGGACAGCCCGCAGGCCGCCCAGAGCGCGGTCCGCACGGCGGGGTGGGCCGTCCCGCGGACCGCAGCCGTGGCGGCCGTCGCGGCCAGCGCGGCCACCGCGACGACGAACCGGGCCAGCCACACCGTCCCCTGGTCACTGTCGCTGCCGGACAGCGGTGTGCCGCCCAGGGCACAGACCAGTGCGAACCCGCCCTGGATTGCGGCCCAGTAGAGCGTTGTTCGTCCCGCTCGCCCGGCTCGCCTTGCCTGTCCTGCCCGCCCTGTCTGCCCTGTCCGCTCTGCCTGTCCTGCCTGCCCCGCTCGCCCTGGCTGCCGCGGCCCGGCCCGGTGTTGTTCGCCCGGGGGCGTGCTGTTGGTTGTCGTGTGTGCGTGATCGGTCATGGGGCGATCGTCGTGTCCGGCCGCGTGGGGGGCGTCGTCCGCTGTGATGGTCTTCCTCCGCCTGGTGGGGGAGGGAGGGGAGGGCGGGCGGAGACCGCGTACGGGGCGGGTGCCGCTTGGCTCGGGGGTGTGTGCCGTTGAGGTGTGCGCTGTTGATGGGTGAGGGGGCGGTGGGTGAGGGGGCGGCGGTGGTGAGAGGGGGTGGTGGGTAGGCGGGTTGGTCGGTTGTGGGGAGGTGGGGAGCGGGGCGGGGACACGCCGCCGTCGGGGGAGGGTGCGGCGTTCTGTCGTGTTTGTCGGATATTGCTAGCGCATGATCCGTACACGCGCCCGGCGGCTGGCTGCCGTTGTGGCCTTTGCGCTGGCCGCTGTGCTCGGCCCGGTCGCCGTTGCTCCGTCCGCTGCGGTGCCCGTGGACATGCCCGAGCCGCCGTCGGCGGATGCCGCCCGGACCGAGCTCGCGGACCTGACGGTCGAGGCACCGCACTCGATGGACGGCTACTCGCGCGCGAAGTTCCCGCACTGGATCCAGCAGGGGAACAGCTGCGACACCCGTGAGGTCGTGCTGAAGCGGGACGGTCAGAACGTCACCCAGGACGCCCAGTGCCGGGCCGTCTCCGGTACGTGGCACAGCCTCTACGACGACAAGACCCTGACCGCGGCGTCGCAGGTGGACATCGACCACATGGTGCCGTTGGCCAACGCCTGGAGGTCCGGGGCCGACAGCTGGACGACGGCCCGGCGCCAGCAGTTCGCCAACGACCTGGAGCATTCGCAGCTGATCGCCGTCTCCGCAAGTTCCAACAGGAGCAAGGGCGATCAGTCGCCCGACCAGTGGAGTCCGCCGAGCCAGGGCTACTGGTGCACGTACGCGCGGGCCTGGACGGACGTCAAGCACCTCTACCGGCTGTCGGTGACCCCGCCCGAGGCGGACAAGCTCGCCGCGATGCTCGACACCTGCGCCTGATGCCCGACGGACCCCAGCGGTGCATCGGCGCGGTGACCGCCGGGCCCGGCGGGGCGATGACCGATGAGGTCGGCGTCATCACGGGCGACCTCACCGTCGTCACCACCCTCGGGGCCGACGGGCGGGCGGCGGTGCGCATCCAGTACACCGGCGCGGAGGAGTGGTACACGCTGACGGGCAGCCCGGTTGCCGTGGCGCCCGGTGGCCTGGGGATGCTGCATGCCGCCGTCCTGCAAGCCGTCAGCGCGGGCGGTGAGGCCGTCGTGCCCGTACTGCCCGGTCGGCGGTGAGCGGGGCGGCCGGCCGCGGGGCCGTTCAGCTGGCCGGGGCTGCTCAGCTGGCCGGCGCCGTGGGGATGTGGTGCAGGCTGGACAACTGGGCGAGTTTGGCGGCGGCTTCGGTGTGCGGGGCGGCGGTGAGAACGACCAGGCGCAGGTCGCTGTCGGGCGCGGTCAGCAGATCGCAGTCGAGGGTGAGCGGGCCGAGGACGGGGTGGTCGAAGGTCTTGGTGTCCGCGGAGTGGGTGCCGACCGCGTGGGAGGCCCAGAGGTCGGCGAAGCGGGGACTGGCCCGGCACAGGTCGGTGACCAGGGAGCGCAGGGACGGGTCCGCCGGGTAGCGGGCGGTGGCCGCTCGCAGGTCGGCGACGGTGGCGGCTTCGAAGTGGGCGGTCTGCTGCGGGGTGTGGCGCACGCGGCCGGGCATACCGGTGAAGTGCCGCCACAGGACGTTGCGTTCGCGCGCCGGGAGCCCGGCGGGGTCGCCCGTCAGCTCCGCGTGCAGACGGTTCCAGGTGACGAGGGTCCAGGTCGCGTCGTAGACACCCACGGGGGTGTCCGGCATCCGGTCGAGGAGTCGTCGCAGGCCAGGGGTGAGCGTCGCCGGAATCCGGTCGTGGTCGGGCGGCCGCTGCCCGGCCAGGAGGAACAGATGCCGCTGCTCCGCCCCGGAGAGCCGTAGTGCACGGGCGAGGGCGGTGAGGACCTGAGGGGAGGGGGAGTTCGCGCGGCCCTGTTCGAGCCGGACGAGGTAGTCGGCTGAGATGCCCGCCAGCAGGGCGAGTTCCTCGCGGCGCAGACCGGAGGTGCGGCGGGGGCCGGCGGAGGCGGTGGGGAGTCCGGCGGCGGAGGGGGAGAGGCGGGTGCGCCACAGGCGCAGAGCGGTGGCAAGGGGGGTGCCCTCGTGCGCGGGTGCGCTCCGGCGTGCGGTCATGGTTTCAGTATCCGGGCGGTGGGGCACAGGCGGCGGGCCGAGCCTGGTACTGGCGTTCCCAGGAAGCGGGGTGAGCTTCCTGCCTGTTGGCGGGACGGCGAGGGTGGGGGGCATGACGAAGACGAGCGATGACGGCGCACGGGCTGACGGCGCACGCGCTGACGGGGTGCCGGACGGGAGTACGGGGAGCGCCGGGACTGCCGGGTGTCTCCGGGGGAGCGGGAGGGTTGCCCTGGTCACCGGGGGCAACAAGGGGCTGGGGCTGGAGACCGGGAGGCGGCTGGCCGAGGCCGGGTATGCGGTCTATCTGGGGGCTCGGGACGTACGGCGCGGGGAGGAGGCGGCGCGCCTGATCGGTGCGCGGCCGCTGCTCCTCGACGTCACCAGTGAGGCGTCCGTGGCGGCGGCCGCGGAGCGCGTACGGGAGGCCGCCGGGCGGCTCGACGTACTGGTCAACAACGCGGGCATCGCGGGCAGCGGGCGGCCGGCGAGGGAACTGACCGCGCAGGAGATGCTGGCGGTGTACGACACCAATGTGTTCGGGGCGGTCCGGGTTCTGCACGCCTTTTTGCCGCTGCTGGAGGACAGCGTCGGGGTGGAGCGCGCTGGCGGGGTGGAGCGCGGTGCCGTTCGGGAAGGCGGTGGCGCTCGGGAAGGTGGTGGCGCCTGGGTGGGTAGTGGGGCGGTGCCCGTAGTGGTGAATGTCAGCAGCGGGCTGGGGTCGCTGGCGGTGACCGCGGACCCCGTCGGCCATGCGGCCGTGGTGCCCACCTGGTTGCCGGTCCCGGCGTACAGCTCGTCCAAGGCGGCGCTGAACATGATCACCGCGCAGTACGCACATGCCTGCCCGCACCTGCGGATCAATGCCGTCGACCCCGGTCACACCGCCACCGATCTCAACAGCCATACAGGCCCCCAGACGGTCGAGGAAGGCGCCGAGATCATTGTGCGGATGGCTCTCATCGGCGCCGACGGCCCCAGTGGCGGATACTTCGCCGCAGACGGGCCGGTGCCGTGGTGAGGGGCGGGAAGGGGGCGATGCGCCCGCCCCGGCGGGTGGAGATCGTCGCGGATCTGGTGTGTGTGCACGGGTATCTCAGGTTCACCCGGTTCCTGCGGGCCGCAGCACGCTATCGGGACGGCGGCAGCGTGACGGGCGGCAGCGTGACGACCGTCTTCCGGCCGTATCAGCTGCGGCCGGACGCGTCGGCTGCCGGTGAGCCGCTGTTCGAGGAGCACAAGCGCGACCGTGGCGAGGAGTTCGCCCGTGCGGTCGCGGCGGACTCGTCCATCGGGGCGGCGGACGGCCTGGAACTGAACTTCGGGCGCGCCGTGTTCACCAACACCTTCGACGCCCATCTGCTGCTGTCCCGGGCGTCCGCCCAGGGGAAGGGCGAACAGATGGCCGAGCGGCTGTTCCGGGCGTACTTCACGGACGGGCTGCACATCGCCGACGGCGACACGCTGAGGCGGCTGGCCGGTGAGGTGGGTGTGGTCGTGGCGGCTGGCGAGGAGGAGGGGCGGGAGCGGGACCGGCTGCGTGCCGAGCTTGCTCGGGTGCGGCGGTGGCGGCTGCCCTCGGTGCCGGCGTTCCGCTTTGCGCACGGTCCCGTCCTGATGGGCGAGGAGGACGGGACCGAAGAGGCGTTCCGCGCGGCACTGGAGGGCGAGGCCCCAGAAGGAAGTAGGAAGTAGGGAGGTACGGAGTGGGGAGCAGGGAGGTAGGGGGCAGGGGCAGGGGAGTAGGGACTAGCGGAGTGGGGGCTGATTCTGACGGGTCGTAAACGATTCATAGACGGCTCGTAGGGGTGTATCGGCGTAAGTTCACCGGCATGGTGATTTCGATGACCCACGAGGACTACGAGCGGCGGATGGAGCGCGCGGGGCAGGCCGCCGCCGAGGCCGGGCTGGCCGGGCTGGTGGTGACGCCGGGGCCGGATCTGGTGTGGCTGTGCGGCTACCGCCCGCCCGCCGTCACGGAGCGGCTGACCGCCCTGGTGATCGAGCCGGGGCGGCGCCCGCGGCTGCTGGTGCCCGTACTGGAGCGGCCGGACGCGGAGCGCTCCGCCGGGGCCGGGGCGCTGGAGGTGGCCGGGTGGAGCGATGGCGCGGATCCGTACGCGGAGATCGCCAAGTGGGTTGCCCCGGAAGGCCGTTACGGGGTGTCCGACGCCACCTGGGCGCTGCATCTGCTGGGGCTTCAGCGGTCGCTCCCGGGGAGCGCGTACGCCGCGCTGACGGAGGTGCTGCCGATGCTGCGCGCCGTCAAGGACGCCCATGAGGTGGCGCGGCTGGCCGCGGCCGGGGCCGCCGCGGATGCGACGTACGACGACATCCTGGGGGTGCGCTTCGCCGGGCGGCGGGAGCTGGAGGTGGCCGCGGACCTCGCGCGGCTGCTGATCGAGCACGGGCACAGCCAGGTGGACTTCACGGTCGTCGGCTCGGGCCCCAACGGCGCCAATCCGCACCACGAGGCGGGGGAGCGGGTCATCGAGGACGGCGACATGGTCGTGCTCGACTTCGGCGGGCTGAAGGACGGCTACGGCTCGGACACGACGCGGACCGTGCACGTCGGCGAGCCGGGCGCCGAGGAGCGCAAGGTGCACGACATCGTGCGGGAGGCGCAGCAGGCGGCCTTCGAGGCGGTGCGGCCGGGCGTCGCGTGCCAGGACGTCGACCGGGTGGCCCGGAGGGTGATCAAGGCGGCGGGCTACGGCGAGTACTTCATCCACCGGACCGGGCACGGCATCGGGGTGACCACGCATGAGCCGCCGTACCTGGTGGAGGGCGAGCATCTGCCGCTGGTACCCGGGATGTGCTTCTCGATCGAGCCGGGGATCTATCTGCCGGGGCGGTTCGGGGTGCGGATCGAGGACATCGTGACGTGTACGGACTCGGGCGGGCGGCGGCTGAACGAGACGGCGCGGGAGATGGCGGTGGTGCGGTAGGGGCCGGCCCGGTAGAGCCCGGTAGAGGGTGCATGGGCCTTCGCTCTGGGTGGGGACCGCTCTGGGGCGGGCGGGATGGGGCCCCGGCCCCCGGGGTGGGTGGGGCGAGGGCTCGGCCCCCGGGGGAGAGGGTGGTTAAGGGCCCGGCCCCAGTGCGCGCGGGTCAAGAGCCCGGGCCCTGGGGGTGGTCAAGGGCTCAGGCTCGGGGCGGCAGGTCAAGGGCCCGGCCCCCGGGGTGCCTGGCCCGCCCGCCCGCCCGTGCCGCGCGCCGGACTACGGCACCAGGACCACCTTTCCCATCGTGCCGCGGGTCTCCAGGGCACGGTGGGCGGCCGCGGCCTCGGACAGCGGGAAGGACTGGACGCCCGGTATCAGGCGGCCGGCCGCGGCCTCCGCGAGTGCGGCGGTCTCCAGGGTGCGGATCGGATTGTCGCCGCCGGCCTTGGCCAGCATGGGCGGGCCGAGCACCGGCTCGGAGGTGATCTGACGGGCCGCCAGCTCGGCGTCGGTGAACTCCAGCGGGCCGCCGGTGAGGGGGCCGCCCGAGGACCAGCCGAAGACCAGATGGCGGCCCCCCTTGGCGAGGAGGTCGACGGCCGCGCGTCCGGGTGCGCCGCCGACCGAGTCGAAGACGAGCGTGGCGCCGGGTGCGCCACGGCCGTCGAGGAAGGCGCGGACCAGCGACGGCCAGTCGTCGTCCGTGTAGTCGACGGCGAGGTCGGCGCCCAGTTCGCGGACCCGCGCCACCTTGGCGGCGCCGCCGGCCAGCCCGATGACCGTCGCGCCGGTGTTCCTGGCGTACTGGACGAGCAGGGAGCCGATGCCGCCGGCGGCCGCGGGGACGAGGACGACGTCGTCGGCGGTGAGGTCGGCGAAGAGCAGGATGCCCATGGTGGTGCGGCCGGTGCCGATCATGGCGACGGCCTGGGCGGGGGTCAGGTTCTCGGGGATCGGGTGCAGCCGGTCGGCGGCGACGACGGCCAGTTCGGCGTAGCCGCCGGGCGCCATGCCCAGGTGGGCGACGACGCGTCGGCCGAGCCAAACGGGGTCGGTGCCCTCGCCGAGCGCGTCGACCGTGCCGGCGACCTCCCGGCCGGGCACGGTCGGGAGCTGGGGGAGCGGCATCGGCCCGCCCTTCTGGCCCTCGCGCAGGGCGGTGTCCAGCAGGTGGACGCCGGCCGCGGCCACCGCGATGCGGACCTCGCCGGGGCCCGGTACGGGGTCCTCGACGGTCTCGTGGACGAGGTTCTCGGCGGGGCCGAAACTGTGCAGCCGGATCGCGTGCATGGCGCTGTCTCCTGGGGAGTTGGAGTGAGTGTGGGGCGTGCAGACTCACCCTGTTACCTGAAGTTTGGTTGAGGTCAACTCCCTGCGGTGAGGTGGCTCCCCGCGGTGAGGAGGCTCCCCGCTGTGGGGCGGCTCCGGCCGCCCGGGCCCGCACGCGCTCCGTCGGCCGCTGTGCGCGTTCCGCGCGTTCCGTCGGCGGCTCCGCGCGTTCCGCCATCCGCCTTACGTGCCTCGCCACCCGCGTTGCCGCAGGTCAGGGGTGATTGTCAGTGGGGTGGTCCACGATGGGTGGGCAGGCGCGGAACGAGTACGGAACGAGTACGGAATGAGCGCGGGACGTGTACGGGACGCGAAGGCAACGCGTATGGGACGCGGGCCGCGCGAGGACGGAAGAGGTGATCGCGTGGCGGGGCGCGGCAAGGAGACGGTGCGGGCGGTGCGGCGGCCGGAGGTGCGGTTGCCGGAGCTGGCGGCGTGGGACGGCAGGGAGCTGGAGACCGAAGGGGACTACGACGGGCTGGAGTTCGCGGAGGCCGACTGGGCGCGGCAGTCGGCGCGGGGCGCGCGGTTCATGGACTGCGCCGTACGGCGCTGCGGGCTCGACGAGACAGTGCTCGGCCGGGCGCGGTTCATCGACAGTGTGCTGAGCGGGGTGCGCGGCGTCGGGACGGATCTGTCCGGGGCGTCACTGCGCGATGTGGAGGTGTCGGACGCGCGGCTCGGCGGGACGCAGCTGCACGGCGCGGTGCTGGAACGGGTCGTGGTGCGCGGCGGGAAGATCGACTTCCCGAATCTGCGGCGGGCGACGCTGCGAGACGTCGCTTTCGAGGGGTGCGTACTGATCGAAGCCGACTTCGCGGGGGCGGAGCTGGAACGGGTCACGTTCGACGACTGCACCCTGGCGCGGGTGGACTTCTCCCAGGCGACGATGAAGGACGTCGACCTGCGCGGCGCGGCCGCGGTCGACATCGCGCGGGGGATCGACCGGCTGTCGGGCGCCGTGATCAGCACGTCCCAACTGATGGATCTGGCACCGGCGTTCGCGGCACAGATAGGCGTACGGGTGGAGTGAGCGCGGACCCACACGGCGGAGCCACACGGCGGGCTCACGTGGCGGGGCCACGAGGCGGGCCCACGTGGCGGGGCCTCGCCGGCCACTCAGGCTATTCCGGCCGTTCCGGGCGCTGCGGCGCCGGGTCAGACGCGGGGAAAGCGGGCCTGGAGGTCCCAGACGGCAGGGTTGTCGCCGAGGCCGTCGTGCATGTCGGTGAGGTCGGCGATCAGGTCGTGCAGAAAGTCGCGGGCCTCGCGGCGCAGCGCGGAGTGGTTGAAGGTGAGCGGGGCCTCGTCGGCCGGCATCCAGTCGGCGTCGATGTCCACCCACCCGAAGCGGCGCTCGAAGAGCATCCGGTCGGCCGATTCGGTGAAATCCAGCTCGGCGTGGACCGGGCGCGCGGAGCGGCTGCCCCGGGGGTCGGTGTCGAGCTGCTCGACGATGTCGCACAGCGCCCAGGCGAAGTCGAGGACCGGCACCCAGCCCCAGGCCGTGGACAGCTCGCGGTCCGTCTCCGTGTCGGCGATGTAGACGTCACCGCAGAAAAGGTCGTGGCGCAGCGAGCGCACGTCCGCGGTCCGGTAGTCCGTCTGCGGCGGATCCGGAAAGCGGCGGGAGAGGGAATAGCCGAGGTCGATCACGCCTTGATGGTGTCACGCCGGTGCGGCGGATCATCGCCCGCACCGACCCGACCCGGGGCCGCAGGCGGCCTTGGGGGAACACACAGACCAGAGGGTGGGGAGAAAGATCATGTCTGGTTCCATGGTGAGACGTACGGGTGCCGCGCTGCTCTCGGCGGCCGCGCTGGCGGCCCTGCCGGTGCTGCCGGCCCTGCCGGGCGGGTCCGGCCCGCAGGGCGCGGCGGCGTACGCGGCCGACGCGGGCAGCGGCCACGGCGACGGGCACGCCGGTGGGCAGAGCGGCGGCCACGGCAGCGGTGGCCAGGACGACGGGCACAAAGCCCGGCACGGCAGCGGCGGCCAGGGTGACGCACGCAAGGACCGGCACGAAGGCCAGCGCGAGGAACGGCACGAACGCCACCGCGAAGATCGGCACGAAGGCCAGCGCGAAGACCGGCACGGCAGCGACCGGTGGCGCGGCGGCTGGGCGGCCTCGCCGCAGTCGCCGACCAGCGTCTTCAGCCCGAACTGGTCCGAGACCGGCTTCGCCCGCCAGACCGTCCGCCAGATCGTCCGGGTCAGCACCGGCGGCACACAGGCCCGTATCGAGTTGTCCAACCGCTACGGCCGCACGCCGCTGAAGGTGGCCGGTGCGACCATCGCCCGCGCCGGCCAGGGCGCCTCGGTGCAGCCCGGATCCGTACGGACGCTGACCTTCGACGGCCGGCGGTCGGCGACCGTACCGGCCGGCGGCGAGCTGCTCAGCGACGGTGCCGCACTCAAGGTCCACGCCCTGGAGTCGCTGACCGTCACGCTCTACCTGGACGCCCCGACCGGCCCGGCCACCTTCCACGCGCTGGCCGGAGCCACGAGCTACCGCGCCTCCGGCGACCACCGCTCCGACGCCGGCGCGGCGGCCTTCACCGAGACTTCGCAGTCCTGGTACTTCCTCTCGGGCGTCGAGGTCGCCGGCGGCCGGTCCGCGCACCGCGACGGCGTGGTGGCCTTCGGCGACTCCATCACCGACGGCTTCGGCGCCACACCCGACGCCGACAACCGCTACCCCGACGAGCTGGCCGAGCGGTTCGCCGCCACCGGCCGCCCGCGCAGCGTCGTCAACCAGGGCATCGGCGGCAACCAGCTCACCCACGACACGGACTTCGCCGGTGAGAAGGCCGTGGCCCGCTTCCGCAAGGACGTCCTCAACGAGCCGGGCGTGGGCACGGTCATCCTGCTGGAAGGCATCAACGACATCGGAATGAGCGAGTGGAAGGACGGCCCGGTCGAGCCGTCCCCGGACGTGAGCGTCGAACAACTCATCGCCGCCCAGCGCGAGTTGATACGCCAGGCGCACGCCAAGGGCATCAAGGTGATCGGGGCGACGCTGACACCGTTCAAGGGCGCCGCCTACTACACCGAGCGCGGCGAGACCAAGCGCGACGCACTCAACGATTGGATACGCACCTCCGGCGAGTTCGACGGGGTGATCGACCTGGACCGTGCGCTGTCCGACCCCGCTGACCGGGACCGGATGGCGGCCGCGTACGACGTCGGCGACCATCTGCACCCGAACGACGCCGGATACCGCGCGATGGCCGAGGCCGTCGACCTCGGGGCGCTCTGAGGGCGCGGACGACCCCGGGGCGTTCTGAGGGTGCGCGTGACCCGCTGCCGGAGCCGTCAGCCGTCAGCCGTCAGCCATCGGCCGTCAGCCATCAGCCGTCGTCGCCGTCAGGGCAGCAGCCGCTGCTCCTTGGCGACGGAGACGGCGCCGGCGCGGGTGTCCACACCGAGCTTGTCGTAGATGCGGCCCAGGTGCGTCTTGACCGTGGCCTCGCTGATGAACAGGGCGCGGGCGATCTCACGGTTGCTCAGCCCGCGCGCGAGCTGGCCGAGGATGTCGAGCTCCCGGTCGGTGAGGGTGGGGCGGGGGCTGCGCATCTGGGCCAGGACACGGTGGGCGACCGGCGCGGAGAGCGTGCCGCGGCCCGCGGCGGCGGCACGGATCGCGGAGAACAGCTCCTCGGGCCGCTCGGCCTTGAGCAGGTAGCCGGTGGCACCGGCCTCGATGGCGCGGTTGATGTCGGCGTCGGTGTCGTAGGTCGTCAGCACGAGGACATGGGGGGTGCCGGCGGCGGCAGGCGGTGAGGCCGGGGCGGCGGCGGACGCGGCGCCGGACGCGGCCCCGGGGCGGGCGATGCGGCGGGTGGCTTCGATGCCGTCGATGCCGGAGCCGAGCTGGAGATCCATCAGGACCACATCGGGGCACAGCTTGGCGGCCATCGCCACGGCCTCCTCACCGTCGCCGGCCTCGCCGATGACCTCGATGCCGGGAGCGCTGCTGAGCAGGGCGAGCAGCCCGGCGCGCACGACGGCGTGGTCGTCGCAGAGCAGGACGCGTACGGGGGTGTGCGCGGGGGCGCCGGAGGATGGGGTCATGGGGCGTTCTCCAGGGGGACGGCGGCGGACAGGACGGTGCCCTCGCCCGGTGCCGATTCAATGGTGAGGGTGCCGCCGAGCTGCCGCATCCGGGCGTGCATGGCGGGCAGGCCGTGTCCGCGTACCCGCCCGGAGGCGGGGGCCGAGACCGGGGTGTACGGGGCCGGAGGCGGGGTGAAGCCGCGGCCGTCGTCCGCGATGTCGAGGACGATCTGGTCGCCGAGGTAGCTCAGGGTCAGGGTGACCGTGGTCGCGGCGGCGTGCTCACGGGCGTTCGCCAGGGCGCCCTGGGCGATGCGCAGCAGCGCGGACTGCACCCGGTCGGGGAGCGGAACGGCCGTGCCGTCCTGGTGGAACCGTACGGCCGGGCCACGGGTGGCCGGCTCGTCGCTCGCCGGGCCCGACCCTCCCGTACGCGCCGCGAGTTCGCGCAGCGCCTCCGGGAGCGAGGCGCCGTCGGCCAGGTCGGCGGGGGCGAGGTCATGGACGAAGCGGCGGGCCTCGGCGAGGTTGCGGGCGGTGATCTCGGTGGCCGTACGGACATGGCCGCGGGCGGTGGCCGGGTCACGGTCCCAGGTGCGCTCGGCGGCCTGCAGCAGCATCTGCTGGCTGGACAGCCCCTGCGCGAGGGTGTCGTGGATCTCCATCGAGAGCCGCTGCCGCTCGGCGAGGGTGCCCTCGCGCCGCTCCGTGGCGGCCAGTTCGCGGCGGGTGCGCAGCAGATCGCCGATCAGCGCCCGCTGGCGTTCGGCCTGCCGCTCCATATGGACGAACACGGCGGTGGCGAGCGCCGCGATGGCCGGCGGGGCCAGCAGCAGATTCGGGTCGAAGCCGGTGGACAGCCGCAGTTGGGCGACCACGACGAACGCGGTGAGCAGGCCCACCAGCAGCGATGCCGCACCGGCCGGCAGCGTCCGCAGACCCGTGTAGAACAGCGGCACCGCACACCAGGCGAAGCTCGGCGCGAGAAGCACGAGGACGACCCAGGCCGTCACCACCGCGCCCAGCCACAGCAGCCGGCGGGCGGTGGGCCGCCGCTCGTCGTGCGTACGGGAGCCGAGCGCCGGGCCGAGGACGTACAGCAGGGCGAGGGCGAGGCTGAGGGCGATGATCCACGGGGTGCGGGGCTCGCCGGGGTGCCGGAGCAGGAAACGGGCGAGCGAGGCGCCGAGCAGCAGGAAGAACGCGAGATGCATGACCGGGCCCAGCCAGCGGGCATCCGGATGGGCGTCTCGCGGCGGGTCCGCTGCCGGGGGCTGCGGGGTGCTGTGCACGTGGATCTCCTCGTCGGGCTCTCCGGTGAGGCCGGGCTGCGACCGTACGCCGCGGCCCGTGAACCTACGCCCGGGCTCGTACGACCGGCCGGGGCCCGCATGAGGCGGCCGGGCACAGCCGTGGCGAGCCCGGAGGCGTCGCCGGCCTTTTGGTCGCTGACCGCACGTTCGCTGACCTCTTGGCCGCTGACCGCGCGTTCGTCGGCCTCGTGGTCGCTGGCCTTGTAGCGGATGACCTCGTAGTCGTAACCCGGGCGGAGAGCGGTCCGCATCAACCGATCGGCCGATACCCGTATCCCCCATCATGCACGGCGATCCGGGCCGGAACGCCGACCCGCGCGGCCCCGTGCGCCTTCGACGATGGGGACATGACTCAGAACCCGGCCGAGAAGACCCCGGTCATCAAGAAGCTCTCCCCGCGCGCCCGTATCGTCGCCGGTGCCGCCGCTGCCGCCCTGCTCGGCGCGGGCACCCTCGGAGCCGTCTCCGCGACCGCCGCCCCCGCACCGGCCGCCGCCCCGTCCGCTGCCACCACCGCGGACAAGAGCCACACCCGCACCACCACCCACCGCACCCTCGGCGCCGCGACCCGGGCCGCCCGGGCCGCCGTGGACGCCGCGAAGAAGGGGGGCCACGCGGTCTCGGTCGCCGTCGTGGACCGCAACGGCAGCACGCTCGTCCAGCTGCGGGGCGACGGCGCCGGGCCGCAGTCGTACGAGTCGGCCGCGCGCAAGGCGTACACCGCGGTCTCTTGGAACGCCCCGACCTCGGAGCTGGTCAAGCGTCTCGAGCAGGCGCCCACGCTCAAGGACATCCCCGGCACGCTCTTCCTCGGCGGCGGCGCTCCCGTCCAGGCCGAGGGGGCCCCGATCGCGGGCATCGGCGTCGCGGGCGCCCCGAGCGGCGCCCTCGACGAGCAGTACGCACAGGTGGGCGCGCAGGCACTGGGCGGGTAGCGGGAGTCGCCGCGGCGGCTTGCTCGTTCCGCCGGGGCGTTCCGCTGGGGGGTTCCGACGGGGCGTCCCGTAGGGGCGTGCCGTAGGGGTGTCCCGTAGGGCGGGGTCGAACGCTTCCCGTAGGGGGCGCGAGGGCCCCCTGCGGGGCCACAACGGGCCGGGGCGGGGCGGTATTCCCAACGGGTAACGGGTGGGGTCCCCGGGCCCCGGAGCCTCGGACACCGAACCCCGGCCCCCCAGGCCCCGGGTCCCCGAACCCCCGGGCCCCGGAGCTCCGGACGCCGGGCTCCCGAACCCTCGGGCTCCCGAACCCCCGGGCCTCCGAACCCCCGGGCTCCCGGGCCCCCAGGCTCCGGACCCCGGCCCCCCTGAGCCGCCGCGATGTGCCCCGCAGCGCCCCTACGGCATCGTCAGCACCCGCGGCCCCTCCTCCGTCACCGCCACCGTGTGCTCGAAGTGGGCGGCGCGGCTGCCGTCCAGCGTGCGCAGCGTCCAGCCGTCGCCGTCCGCGCGGTAGGCGCCCGTGCCGCCGGAGAGGAACATCGGCTCGATGGCGATGACCAGGCCGTGGCGCAGTACGAGACCCCGTCCCGGGCGGCCGTCGTTGGGCACCGGCGGGTCCTCGTGCATCCGGCGGCCGATGCCGTGCCCGCCGAAGTCCTCGGGGATGCCGTAGCCGGCGGCGCGCCCGACGCTGCCGATCGCATGGGAGATATCGCCGATCCGGGCGCCGACCACCGCCGCCTCGATGCCCGCCGCCAGCGCCCGTTCGGTGACGTCCATCAACCGCCGGTCCTCCGGGCGCGCTGCGCCGACGGTGAAGCTGATGGCCGCGTCGCCGGCCCAGCCGTCCACGATGGCGCCGCAGTCGATGCTCACCAGGTCGCCGTCGCGCAGCCGCGACGCATCCGGGATGCCGTGCACGATCGCGTCGTTGACGGAGGCGCAGATGACGGCGGGGAACGGAGTGGGGGCGAAGGACGGTCGGTAGCCGAGGAACGGCGAGGTGGCGCCGGCCTCGCGCAGGACCGTACGGGCGACCTCGTCCAGCTCCCGCAGCCGCACCCCGGGGGCGGCCGCCGCGCGCGCCGCGGCCAGCGCATCGGCGACGACCCGGCCGGTCACCCGCATCGCGTCCAGTGCCGCGTCCGTCTTGATCTCCACCATGAGTACGCCCTCCCCGGCGCCGGCCCGGCCGTGGGCATCCGACCCGAGCCGGTATTTCTTTACCGGTATTTGTTTACCGGTATTAGTATCACGGGCATGGTGCGGACTCCTTTGACCCCCTGGGAACGTGAACGCGGCGAGCGGCTCGGCGCGCTGCTGCGTACGGCGCGCGGCGAGCGCAGCATGGTCGAGATCGCGGCGGCGGCGGGGCTGTCCGCCGAGACGCTGCGGAAGATCGAGACCGGCCGGGCGCCGACACCGGCGTTCTTCACGGTCGCCGCACTGGCGGGCACCCTCGGGCTGTCGCTGGACGAGGTGGCGACGCTGGCCACACCCCCCGAGGCGGCACCCACGGAAGCGGTCGCCTGACGGGAGCGGGAGCGGGGAGCGGGAGCGGGCCCCTTCCCCGATTGATCGCCGCAGCGTGACCGCTGCCCATACGGTCACCGCCGTGCGGCCCTGCCCATACGACAACCGCCGTGCGACCCCTGCCGTACGGCCACCGTCGAGTCCCCCCGCCCCCTGCGCAGCACAAAGGGCCGGCCCCCAAGGGGACCGGCCCTGCTGCACTGCCGCGCCTCAGGCACCTGAACTACGCGAGATACCCGAGATACCCGAGGTATGCGAGATACGCGAGAAACACGAGGTACCTCGCGAGACGCCTAAGGCTGGAACACCCGCATACCTCAGACGTTCACGCCGAAGTCCTGCGCGATGCCGACGAGGCCCGACGCGTAGCCCTGGCCCACGGCGCGGAACTTCCACTCGGCGCCGTTGCGGTACAGCTCGCCGAAGACCATCGCGGTCTCGGTGGCCGCGTCCTCGCTGAGGTCGTAGCGGGCGATCTCGGCGCCGCCGGCCTGGTTGATGATGCGGATGAAGGCGTTCCGCACCTGGCCGAAGTTCTGGCTGCGGTTCTCGGCGTCGTAGATCGAGACCGGGAAGACGATCTTGTCGATGTCGGCCGGCAGACCCGCCAGGTTGACGTTGATCTGCTCGTCGTCGCCCTCGCCCTGGCCGGTGACGTTGTCGCCCGTGTGCACGATGGACTGGTCCGGCGTGGCCTTGTTGTTGAAGAAGACGAAGTGCTGGTCCGAGTAGACCTTGCCGCTCGGGTTGACCGCGATCGCGCTCGCGTCGAGGTCGAAGTCGGTGCCGGTGGTGGTGCGGACGTCCCAGCCGAGGCCGACCGTGACGGCGGTCAGGCCCGGTGCCTCCTTGGTGAGGGAGACGTTGCCGCCCTTGGACAGGCTTACAGCCATGGGGATGTCCCTTTCCTTGTCAACGCGTCGAATCGTCGGTTTCCGTGCTGCGCACGAAGCTACCGTCACTCACCACAACGTCGTGAGGGGACCACGGGGTTCCAGCTGTCTTTACTCTCTTTGCCGAATCCTGATGCGGACGCCTCCGCGGGCGCCCCGTAAAGAGGGTGACGAGGGTCCCCGGCCCGGGGGATCATAGGACGCATGTCCGGGCCCCATGTCATCCGCGGTTCGGTCGTCCTTCCAGAGGCCGAGCTCGTATGGCGATTCTCGCGGTCCTCGGGTCCCGGCGGCCAGCACGTCAACACCAGCGACAGCCAGGTCGAGCTGCGCTTCGACCTCGTGAAGACCCAGGCGCTGCCGCCGGTGTGGAAGGAACGCGCCCTGGAGCGGCTGGCCGGACGGCTGGCCGACGGCGTGCTGTGCGTACGCGCCTCCGAGCACCGCTCCCAGTGGCGCAACCGCGAGACCGCGGCCGTCCGGCTCGCCGCGCTGCTGGCCGAGGCCACCGCGCCGCCGCCCAAGCCGCGCCGCAAGTCGCGGATCCCACGGGGCATCAACGAGCGGCGGCTGCGCGAGAAGAAGCAGCGCGGCGAGACCAAGCGCGGCCGCTCGGGCCGCGACTGGAGCTGAGCCCCGGTACGGCACGCCGCACCCCGCCCCGCCCGGACCGGTAGGCCGCTCGCCCGGACCGGCCGACCGCTCGCCCACCCTGACGGCGCCCGCCCCGGCCCCCGCTCACCCGGCAGGGCCCACCCCGCCCGCACCCACCCCGCCCGCACCCACCCCACCCGCGCTCACCCCAACTGCCGGTACCTCCCGCGGAAGTACGTCAGGGGGCCGTCGTCCTCATTGGGGATCGACGTGGCCAGGACGCGCCCGATGACGAGCGTGTGGTCGCCGGCCACGATCCGCTGCTCGGTACGGCACTCCAGCGTCGCCAGCGCGCCCGAGATGAGCGGCGCGCCGGACGCTTCGCCCCGTACATGCGCAATGTCCTCGAAGAGCAGTCGGTCGCTGATGCGGCCTTTCATTGCGAATCGTCCGGCAACCTGCCGCTGATGGCCCGACAGCACCGACACGGCCCACAGCGGCTGCAGCGCCAGCAGGTCGTCCATCCGCGAGTCGTTGCGAACGCTCACCATCACCAGCGGCGGATCGAGGGACACGGACAGGAACGCCGTGGCGGTCATGCCGACGTCCTCGCCGCGCGGCCCGTCGTCCGGGTCGTGGGCGGTGATCAGCACCACGCCGGCGGCGAGGCGGGACAGGGCGGCGCGGAACTCGTCGTCACTCACCCCACCAGAATGCGGGATCGGTGCGCCGCCCGGCACGGATGCCGGGGCGACGACGGGTGTGGCTGGGGCGGCGGGCCCGGCGGCCGCCACGTCGGCGGGGGTTTTCGTGAACACGCCATGAACGCTAACTTCCCCGCGTGCCGGCCCGCATCGGACCCGGGGACCAGGCGCGACCTAGGTCCGGCGGCCGAGTCGCCGGGCGTGGCGGGCGCCCGGGAGCCGGGAACCTCAGAATTTGCGTTCAGAAAGTGTAGAAATAGTGAACGTGGGCTCGAATAATGGCTGCGCGGTAGATCACCAACGCTCGCTCACGGTCTGTGACTTGAGTCACAGCAGGCGCTAATTGTTGACCCTGTGTACCGAGTGAACAGCTCACTGTGATTCAGTGAGCGAGGAATCGGACGACGAAGAATCGTGGAGTTTGCTGTCGAGGTCTCAGGGAGAGCGAGCGATGGAGACCGAGTCGGAGCCATACGTCCGCCTTGCGACCCTGCGGCAGCTGCACCAAGTGGTCGCCGAGCTGAACACCGCACGCAGCCTCGCGGACACCCTGCAGACCGTCGCCGACGGCGCGCTCAACGGCCTCGGCTATGAGCTGGCCGCCGTCAACCTCGTCCGCCCCGACGGAGACCTCGTCGTCGCCGCGGTGGCCGGCAGCGCGGGCGCCGAGGCCCTGATGGCGGGCCGGGTCGGCTCCCGGGCCTCCTGGGACCGCCGGCTGTCCATGGGGGAGCGCTGGGGCGACCTGCGCTTCATCCCGTACACCGAAGGCTGGGTGCTCGACGACGACGACGTCCCGCAGTGGCACACGGCCGGCCCTGCACCCCGGTTCCCCGACGAGTGGCACCCCATGGACCGCCTCTTCGCGCCCATGTACAGCGCCGGCACCGCCGGCGGCGAACTGCTCGGAGTGATCTCCGTCGACCGGCCGCGCAACGGCCGCCGGCCCGGCCCCTGGGGCCAGGAAGCCCTCCAGATGTTCGCCTTCCAGGCCGCCATCGCGATCAGCAACGCCCGGCTCCGCGCCAACATGCAGCGCGCCCTGGTCCGGCTGGAGCGCGAGCAGCAGGCACTGCGCGCCAGCGAGGAAAGCTTCCGGCAGGCCTTCGAGTACGCGCCCAGCGGCATGGCCGTGGCCGAAATGGGCGGCGACCAGCACGGACGGCTGCTGCGCACCAACGACGCCCTGTGCCGGCTGCTGGGCCGCACCGCCTCCGGACTGCGCCGCTACTCCTTCTCCGACCTGGTCCACCCCGAGGACATCGGCACCCTGCTGCGCACCTCCGCCGAAGGCGGCCGCGCCGAACTGCGCCTCGCCCGCCGCGACGGCACCTACGTCTGGGTCTCGCTGCGCAACTCCGTCGTCGCCGACACCGCCGACGGCCCCCGGTACCTGCTCACCCACGTCGAGGACATCGAGGAACGCAAACGGCACGAGCTGCAGCTCGCGCACCGCGCCAGCCACGACTCCCTGACCGGGCTGCCCAACAGCGCCGAACTGCGCGCCCGCCTCGGCGCCCGGCTCTGCTCCCGCCGGCCGGGCTCGATGGCCGACGCCTACGCCTCCGCGGGCGGCCTGCACCCCAGCGACCCGCACGGCTTCCACGCCGACGGCAAGGAGCCGTTCGACGGCATCGACGGCTTCGAGGGCAAGGCCCCCGTCCCGTTCGACCACCACGTCCACCTCATCGCCCCCGCGGACGGCCCGGCCGACGACGGCTCCAAGGGACTCGCCGTCCTCTTCTGCGACCTCGACGGCTTCAAATCGATCAACGACCGCTTCGGCCACAACACCGGCGACGCGGTGCTCATCGAGGTCGCCCGCCGGCTGACCAGCGGAGTACGCGACGGCGACACCGTCGCCCGGCTCGGCGGCGACGAGTTCGTGGTGCTCGCCGACGGCCTGGGCACCGCCGACGCCCAGGACCTCGCGGTCCGCCTGCGCAACGCGATCATCCCGCCGATCCGGGTGGAGGGCCGCGCCGTCCGGGTCGGCGCCAGCTTCGGCATCGGCTGGGCCAGCTGCGGAATGACCGCCGAAGAAGTGCTGGAGTCCGCGGACCAGCGGATGTACGTCGAAAAGCGCTCCCGCTCCAAGGCGGGCCGGCGCGCGGCCGGCTAGAGCCTGCCCGAGGGGCCAGGACCCGAAGGCCACGGCCCGGCCATGCCCCCACCGGACAGGCCCCGGCACCGCCCGCGCCCCGGCCGCCGACTGCCGCGCATCTCACACCCGCACCCCGCCGCCCTCCGCACCAGCGGTTCACCGATTCGTAGCGATCTTGTGGCACTCCGGGGCCGGTGTGGCCCGGCCGCGAGGGGGTAGGCTGCGCCGATGCGGCGCGGGGGCGCCGGGGGTCCGGGAAGACGGTGCCGCGCAGCCGACTGCGCACACGTACCGACGCATACACGACGCGCACACATCGCTTGGGAGTGACACGGAATGACGGCCGGCAACAACGGCGCGGACACGCCGGAGAACGACGACCCGTTCGCCTACCTCTACCGCTCGGAAGGCGGCCAGGACAGCGCAGCGGGCTCGGCGGGCGACGGCGCACCCGCCCGCCAGCCGGGAGTCCCGCGGACCTCCTACAACCAGGTACGCGCCGTCGGCCAGCGCCAGTACGGCCAGCAGGCCCCGCAGCAGATCACCTACGGGCAGCCGAACGCCACCTACGCCGCGCCCGAGACCCTGCCGGGCGGCGACCGCACCCGCGCCGTCCCCGCCGCCGGCCACCACGGCGGCGCGGAGCCGCGCCGCCGCAACGGCCTGCTGATCGGCGCCGTCGCGGTGGTCGCGGTGGTCTGCATAGGCATCGGCGTCGCGATGCTGACCAACAGCGGCGACAAGAAGACCGACGACGCGGGCAAGCCGGGCCCCACGGCCGGCGACACCGTCAAGCCCAACGAGCCCACCGGCAAGCCCGAGCCCGGTGAGCTGCCCAAGGACGACGCGGGCACCCTGCGTCTCGACGGCGGCGCCAGCACCGCGAAGGACGTCCCGGGCGCGCGCTCGTCCGGCGGGACCTACGTCGCCGGCATGAACACCCCTGGCGCGTCCGCCACTTGGACCCTGGACGTTCCCAAGTCCGGTGACTACACGGTGTTCGTGGGCTACGGCGTCCCCGGCAAGGACGCCAAGTCCACGATGACGATCAACGACACCGACACCCGCAAGATCAACATGGGGAACTTCGCCAAGGCGGCGGAGGGTGACTGGGAGAAGGGCTGGACCCGTACCTTCAGCTGGGTCCAGCTCAAGCAGGGCCAGAACACCGTGAAGGTCTCCTGTGAGCAGGGTGATCAGTGCGACTTCAACCTCGACCAGGTCTGGTTGAAGGCCGGCCACGTCAAGGGCTGACGCCCCCGGACGCCCCCGAGCGCGGCGACGCCGCCCACTCCTCACGAGGTGGAAGGGCGGCCTGGAGGGGCCCGGCAGGCCGTTGTCGGTCGGTGCTACTCGGTGCTACTCGGTGCTACTCGATGCGCTGGATCGTGACGCACCGCGCGGCAACCCACCCGAGCCGGTTCTGCGCGTTGAGGACCGCCACCCACGTCTTGCCCTGCGGGCCGCCGCTCCAACAGGTGTACGAGCTGCCCGTCTTGAGCTGGCAGTCGGACCTCGCGCACTTCCGCTCACTGTTCTTGGCAATGGTGCCGACCGAGGCGGACGCGGAGCTGCGCTCGGCCCTGAGGGTGGCGGCGTGCTTCGGGTGGGTGAAGACTCCACCCCACTCCACGGACGCCTTGGTGACGGCCGGTGCCGCCTGCGCGGTTCCGGCGACGGCCAGCGGCAGGAGAAGCGCGGTTCCGGCCACGGCGGTGGCGAGTATGCGGCTCTTCACGATCAGTTGCTCCTTTGGGCGGTACAAGTGCCCCGGCAACTCAAGTGATCTTGAAGTTGTCTGTCAAACCCGGTGACGCATCCGGTCACGGGGCAGTGGCGACCTCGATGCGGGGCAGCAGGTCCTCGTACGTGGCCTGGTCGAACTCCCCTGCCGCCGGGGCCCGTACGGTCGCCGCGGACAGCGCCACCGCGCGGATCAGACGGTCCGGCCACGGCAGCTCCTCCACCAGGCCCGACAGCAGCCCCGCCACCGCCGAATCGCCGGCGCCGGTGGGATTGCCGGCGAACCGCCGCGGCGGAACGGCCTGCCAGGCACCGTCGGCGGTCACCGCCAGCATGCCGTCCGGGCCCAGTGACGCGGCCACCGCATGGGCGCCGCGGCGGCGGGCGTCGCGAGCGGCACGCAGCGGCTCGGTGCTGCCCGTGAGCGCCGCGAGCTCATCCGCGTTCGGCTTGGCCAGATCCGGGCGGGCGGCCAGGCCCCGGCGCAGCGGCTCGCCACTGGTGTCCAGCAGGACCGGGACGCCCGCGGTGCGCGCCGCGCGGGTGAGACGGGCATAGACGTCGACCGGGACACCCGGCGGGAGACTGCCGCACAGCGCCACCGCCCGCGCCTCACCCAGCAGTTCACGATAGGTGCCCAGGAACGCGCCCCACTCGGCGGGGGAGACCACCGGACCCGGCTCGTTGAGCTGAGTGGTGTCCCCGCCGGCCGCGTCGACGACGGCGACGGTACGGCGGGTGGCACCACCCACCGGCACCAGCGCGTCGGTGACCTCGGTGTCCGCGAGCAGCGCGCGCAGCGCGTCACCGGTACCGCCGCCCGCGAAGCCGGTGGCGACCGTACGGTGACCGAGCGCGGCCAGTACGCGGGCCACGTTCAGGCCCTTGCCGCCGGGGCGTTCGGACACCTCGCTGACGCGGTGCGTGCCGTGCGGACGGAGCCGGGGCACGCGGTAGGTGATGTCCAGGGCGGCGTTCAGCGTGACCGTGAGGATCATGGTCGCCCCTCCGGGCAGTCATGCCGGGCGGCCGCGCGTCGGGCAACCGCACTCGGCGGCGGCATGCGGACAAGTGCGCGAGCGATCATGCCATCGCCGGTGGTGGTTGGCCCAGACCCGGGGTAACCGCCATGCGGTCGCCGACCCTGCGCGGCCACGGCAGCCTGCGTAGCCGCCGTGGTACGCCCGCGGGCCTCACACCCCCCGCGGGCGCACCAGCCACTCGCCCCGCCGCATGACGCCCGCCACCTCGTACGCCGCATCGAGCACCACCAGGTCCGCGTCCTTGCCGGCCTCCAGGGAGCCGACCCGGTCGTCGATGCCCAGCAGGCGGGCCGGAGTCGCCGACAGCGCCTGCACGGCCTGATCGACCGTCAGACCGTCCACGGTGACGGCCCGGCGGAAGGCACGGTCCAGCGTCAGCGTCGAGCCCGCGATGGAACCGGCCGTGGGCCCCTCGCTGATCCGCGCGACACCGTCCCTGACCTCGACCCGCATCGGGCCCAGCGGATACATCCCGTCGTCCATCCCGGCCGCACCCATGGCGTCCGTGATGAAGGCGACCCGCCCGGCCCCCGCCTCGCGGAACGCCAGCTGCAGCATCGCCGGGTGCAGATGGGTGCCGTCATTGATGAGCTCGACGGTGATCCGCTCGTCCTCCAGGAGCGCGGCGACCGGGCCCGGCGCCCGGTGGCCCAGCGCCGGCATCGCGTTGAACAGGTGGGTGGCGACCGTGGCACCCGCCTCGATGGCCCGGCGGGTGGCGTCGTAGGACGAATCGGTGTGGCCGATCGCGGCGATCACCCCCGCGTCGGCCAGCAGCCGCACCGACTCCAGGCCACCGGGCAGCTCCGGGGCGACGGTCATCATCACCGCGCTGCCGTGCGCCGCATCCAGGAGCTTGCGGACGTCGGCCGGGTCCGGGTCGCGCAGCAGATCCGGCTGGTGGGCGCCGCAGCGCTGCGCAGAGATGAACGGGCCCTCGAAGTGGACACCGGCCAGCTCGCCCTGCTGGACGAGTTCGGCGAGCACCCCCGCCTGCCGGGCCAGCTCCGCCAGCTCACCGGTGACGGTGGAGGCGACCATCGAAGTGGTGCCGTGCCTGCGGTGCGTCTCGACGACCGTCATGCACTCATCGGCGTCGGCCGACGAGAAGGAACCGCCGCCCCCGCCGTGCACATGCATGTCCACGAAGCCGGGCACGACGAGATGGCCCGACAGATCCACCACGCTGCCCGCCCCACCCTCGTCCCGGTCCGCCTCCCGGCTGCGGACACCGGCGATCCGGCCGCCCTCGACGGTGATCAGGCCGCCCTCGACGACACCGGACCGCCGGGCGATCCGGGCGCCGGCCAAGGTGGTGCGGCCAGGGCCCGAAACCGGCTGCGCGGACTGTTGCTGTGCCATCAGGCGGTTACCTCCGTGGAGAGAAGATCCCAGGCGAGGAGCCCCGCGCCCAGGCACCCGGCGGCGTCCCCCAGGGCCGCCGGAACGATCGAGGGGAGCCGCTGGAACGTAACGCGCCGGCGGACCGCTTCCCGCAGAGGCACGAACAGCGTGTCGCCCGCCTCGGCGAGCCCGCCACCGATGATCAGCGTCCGCGGGTCGAGCAGCGTCAGCCCGGTCACCAGGCCGTCGGCGAGCGCGTCCACCGCCCGCTGCCACACCGCGCCGGCCCGCTCGTCGCCGGACGCCACCGCCTTGGCCGCATCCGCCGCACCGGCCCGCGGATCGCCGCAGACCGCCGCCCAGTCCCGGCCCACCGCGGCCGCCGAAGCCACCGTCTCCAGACAGCCGCGCTGCCCGCAGCCGCAGGCACGCCCACCGGGCCGTACGACGATGTGGCCGATCTCGCCCGCGCTGCCGTGCGCGCCCGCCTCGATCCGGCCGCCGATGCCGATGGCGCCCGCGATGCCGGTGCCCAGCGGGACGAACAGAAAACGGTCCGCGTCCCGGCCGGCGCCGATCCGGCCCTCCGCCAGGCCGCCGGCCCGCACGTCGTGGCCGAGGGCGACCGGTACCCCGCCCAGCCGCTCGGACAGCAGCGCCCGCATCGGTACGTCCCGCCAGCCGAGGTTCGCGGCGTACACGGCGGTACCGGAGCGCTCGTCGACGATGCCGGGGACGGCGACGCCGGCCGCCTCCGCGGGGGCGCCGAAGCGTGCCACACCGAGGTCGCGCAGCTCGGCGGCGAAGCCGAGGACGGCCTCCACCACTGCCTGAGGGCCGCGCTCGCGGCCGGTGGGACGGCGCGCCTCGTACAGCAGGAAGGGCGGGGTCTTCGGGGACGGCGCGGCGTCGTCCACCCCTACGAGGGCGGCCTTCATCCCGGTGCCGCCCACATCAAGGGCGATGACGTGTCTCACGGGAACAGTTTCGCGCGCCCCGCCCCGAAAGGTCTAGTCCACTCACCGGTCGGATCACGACGAGGAGCCTCCCGGGGGAACAGAGGAACCGGCCGGGGGAACAGAGGAGCCTCCCGGGGGAACAGGGGAGCCCGCTACCGGCGCGAGATCGCCGGTGGTGTAGACCTTGAGGGTGAGCACGGGAAGAACACGCTGCTCACGCCGGGTCGGGGCGATCCCCCGAAGCGGCTTCGCAATCCCCGGCACGAACATGACTCCGGGAACGGAAAAGGGCGGTAAACAGCGGTGCAGCGGCGGTACCTGAGCCTGGCGGCGGCGACCATAGCCACCACCATGACGCTGACTCTCACCGGCTGCGGCAGCGGCTCGGGCGGCGACGACGTCACCCTCAAGCTGATCGCGGCGGAGTACGGAGACAGCTCGGCCAACAGCTCCGAGCGCTACTGGGACGAGCTCACCCGCGCCTTCGAGAAGAAGAACCCCGGCATCAAGGTCGACGTCGAGGTCTACAGCTGGAAGGACGTCGACAAGAAGGTCGAGGACATGGTCAAGGACGGCCACGCCCCCGACCTCGCACAGATCGGCGCCTACGCCGACTACGCCGCCAAGGGCCAGCTCTACAGCGTCGACAAGCTCCTCACCGTCACCACCCAGGCCGGCTTCACCCCCTCCCTCGCGGAGGCCGGCGAATACCAGCGCGTCCAGTACGGCATGCCCTTCGGCGCCAGCACCCGGCGGCTCTTCTACAACAAGAAGCTGTTCGCCGAGGCCGGCATCACCACCCCGCCCCAGTCCTGGAACGACATCGCCAAGGACGCCCAGCGCCTGAAGGCCCGCGGCGTGAAGATGCCCTACGCGCTGCCGCTCGGCCCCGAGGAGACCCAGGCCGAGACGCTGATGTGGATGCTCAGCGGAGGCGGCGGATACACCGACACCATCGGCAAGTACCGCATCGACTCGCCCGAGAACATCAAGACCTTCGAGTGGCTGAAGAACGAACTCGTCGACAAGGGCCTGACCGGCACCGCCCCCGCCGAACTCAACCGCGAGGACGCCTTCCAGGGCTTCGCCGACGGCAAGGTCGGCATGCTCAACGGCCACCCCACCCTGATGAAGCAGGCCGAGGACAAGGGCATCGACTACGGCACCGTCGAACTGCCCGGCATCGACGGCAAGGCCAAGGCCACCATGGGCGTCGCCGACTGGATGATGGCCTTCAAGCAGAACGGCCACCGCGCCGAGGCCGGCAAGTTCCTCGACTTCGTCTACAGCGAGAAGAACGTCGTGAAGTTCTCCGGCGAATACGGCCTGCTGCCGGTCACCACCTCCGCCTCCCAGACGATGCTGGCCGACGACAAGTACGCCAAGCTGCACGGCTTCCTCAAGCAGCTGGCGACCGCCGAGTTCTACCCGTCGGACAAGACCTCCTGGCCCCTGATCTCCAAGACCATCAAGGCCCGCATGGGCGCCGCAGTCGGCCCCAAGGGCAACCCGTCCGGCGTCCTCACCGACATCCAGAACACGGCGGACGCGGAGGACAGCGCGGCGGGGTGAGGGGTGCGGCGGGCGGCCGCTGACCGGGGGCGGCGGCCGCTGTGGGACCGTGCGCTTATCGTGGAAGCGTGACGAGGGGCGGTACGGGGGACATGGGCGGTACGGGCGGGGCGGGTGCCGCGGAAGGTGCGGGCAGCGCGGACGGCACGCGGCCCACACGCCACGCGGACGCCGAAGCCTCCTCCGCGCAGCAGGAGACTCCGGGGCTCTCCGCCCGGGACGAAGCCGTGCTCGCCGTCGAGCGCCGGTCCTGGCCGGGCCCCGGCCCCAAGGAACGCGCCATCCGCGAACGGCTCGGCATATCCCCGACCCGCTACTACCAGCTCCTCAACGCCCTGCTGGACGACCCGCGCGCCCTCGCCCACGACCCCGTCACCGTCAACCGCCTGCGCCGCATACGCGACGCCCGCCGCGCCCGCCGCTAAGACCCCGAGACGCCCCCGGCGCCCGCCCCGCGCCGGTAGGGTCGCCGCATGGGCAGCTCCCCGAACGCCGCGCCGCACTCCCAGCCGACACCCGAACCCGAGCGTGCGCCCGGCTCCCTGCCGACGCCGCACACCCCCGCCGGCCGCGACGGCCTCGCCGCGCTGCTGGCCCACCCCGAACGCGCCGTCATCGCCCTGGACTTCGACGGCACCCTCGCCGACATCGTCCCCGACCCGGAGAAGGCCCGCGCCCATGACGGCGCCGTCGCCGCCCTCGGCCGCCTCGTGCCCCGGCTGCGCGCGGCCGCGGTGATCACCGGCCGCCCCGCCACCGTCGCGGTCCGCCTCGGCGGCTTCGACTCGGTCCCCGGCCTGGACCACCTCACCGTCCTGGGCCACTACGGCGCCGAGCGCTGGGACGCGGCCACCGGCACCGTGCACGCGCCCCCGCCGCACCCCGGCGTCGCCGCCATACAGGCCGAACTCCCCGGCGTCCTGGACGCCTCCGGCGTCTGGCACGGCACCTGGGTCGAGACCGCCGTCGAGCGCAAGGGCGGGCAGGCCATCGCCGTCCACACCCGCCGCGCCGACGACCCCCAGGGCGCCTTCGACCGGCTGCGCACCCCGCTCAGCGCGCTCGCCGAACGCCACGGCCTGATCGTCGAACCGGGCCGCTTCGTCCTGGAACTGCGCCCCCCGGGCATGGACAAGGGCGTCGCCCTGGCCGAGTGGGTGCGCGAGACCGGGGCATCCGCCGTCCTCTACGCCGGCGACGACCTCGGCGACCTCGCCGCCTTCGCCGCCGTCGACAAGCTCCGCTCCGACGGCCTGGCCGGCGTCCTGGTCTGCAGCGGCAGCAACGAGGTCACCGAACTGGCCGACCGCGCCGACCTGGTGGTCAACGGCCCCACCGGCGTCGTGGAACTGCTCGGCGCGCTCGCGGAACACCTCGCCGCGACCTGACGGCCCGGCCGCTGCGCCGCGGCCCGGCCGCTGCGCCCCGGTCAGTTACGCGCCCCGCCCGCGGAGCGATCCCGCTCCCGGGCACCGGCCCGTTCCCGGGCGTCGGCCCGCTCCCGGGCGTAGTGGTCGGCGATCTCGTCGCTGGTCGTCAGCCAGACCCCGGGGTGGTTCACGACGTACTCCAGGGCCTGGTCCAGGTACTTGTGACGGAACGCCTGGCCGATGACGAACGGGTGCAGGGCCAGCGACATCACCCGGCCGCTGTCCGCCGCGTCCTCATGGAGCTGGTCGAGCTGGTCCTTGACGATCTGTACGAAGTCCGGCCCGGTCAGGCCCTTGCTGACGAACAGGCCGATGTCGTTGAGTTCGACGGAGTACGGCACGCTCAGCATCCCCGGCACGTTCAGCGGGTACGGCTGGTCGTCGTTGGTCCAGTCCAGTACGTAGCGCAGGCCGAGTTCGGCGAGCAGCTCCGGTGTCCGGAAGGTCTCGGTGAGCGCCGGTCCCATCCAGCCGCGCGGCCGCCGGCCGGTGGTCTTCTCGATGCTGCCGACCACATCGGCCAGATAGGCGCGTTCCTCGTCGGGCGTCATACCGGACTGGAAGGTGGAGTTGTCCCGGCCGTGGGCGAGCCACACCCAGTCCCGCGCCCGGCCCGCCTCGACGATCTGCGGATAGCGCTCACCCGCCTCGGAGTTGAGCAGCACGCTCGCGCGCACCTGATGGCGGTCGAGGCTCTCGATCAGCCGCCAGATGCCCACCCGGGGGCCGTAGTCGCGCCAGCCGTAGTTCAGCGGATCCGGCGTCAGCTCCGCGGTGCCCGGGAAGGTGCTCGTCGACGGGCGGTCGATGCGGTAGTGCTCGACGTTCAGGCCGACGTAGAAGGCGACCCGGGCGCCACCCGGCCACCGGATCGGCTCCCGGCCGGTGATCGGGCTGTAGTCGTAGAGCCGGTTGTCCATCACGCTCACCTCGCGTCTGCTGCGCACTGCGCTTCCTGCCGGTACGCATGCAGCCTCGAACCCTCACATTTATGTGAACCTCAAGGCGACGGGGTGTGACGCCGGTCACGCACGCGGGCCCCGGTCAGGAGGCGGGCGGGTGTCGCAGGTGGCCGGAGGGCGTCGGCGCCCCCTCACCCGCCCAGCTCCCGCAGCTGCCCCAGGAACCACTGCGCCGGCGGCAGCGCGGTCGCGGCCGCCGCCAGCCGTGCCGTGCGCCGGTCGCGCTCCCCGGGATCCATCGACAGCGCCTCGTGCAGCGCCTGCGCCGTACCGCTGACGTCGTACGGATTGACGGTGAGGGCGTCCTGGCCCAGTTCCTCGTGCGCCCCTGCCTCGCGCGACAGCACCAGCGCGCAGCCCCGCTCGGACACCACCGGGATCTCCTTCGCCACGAGGTTCATCCCGTCCCGGATCGGGTTCACCAGCGCCACGTCCGCCAGCCGGTACGCGGCCAGCGACCGCGCGAAGTCGTCCTTGACGTGCAGCACCACCGGGCGCCAGCCCGCCGTCCCGTACTCGGCGTTGATCTCCTCGGCGAGCCGCCCGACCTGCGCCGTGTACTCCCGGTAGACGGCCAGATCCTGGCGCGACGGATATGCGAAGGCGACATGCACCACGCGCTCGCGCCAGGAAGGCCGCTCGGCCAGCAGCTGGCGGTAGGCCAGCAGGCCCCGCACGATGTTCTTCGACAGCTCGGTCCGGTCGACCCGGACGATCGCCTTGCGCGGCGCGCCGTCGGGACCGGTGCCGATCTGCTCCCGCAGGGCGGCCAGCCGCTCGTCGACGTCCGCCCGCCGCGACCGCTCCCGCAGGAAGCCCGCGTCCGCCCCGAGCCCGTACACGCCGAGCCGGGTGCCCCCGGTGCCGCCGACGACCTCGGCGCAGCACGCGGTGAACGCGTCCGCCCACCGGTGGGTGAGGAACCCCAGCTGATCGGCGCCCAGCATGCCCTCCAGCAGCTGCCGCGCGACATCGTCCGGCAGCATCCGGAAGTAGTCCGGCGGCGCCCACGGCGTGTGCGAGAAGTGCGCGATGCGGACGTCGGGCCGCAGCGCCCGCAGCATGCCCGGCACCAGCGCCAGGTGGTAGTCCTGCACCAGCACCGCCGCCCCCTCGGCGGCCTCGTCGGCGAGCGCCCGCGCGAAGGCGCGGTTGTACGTCTCGTACGCGCCCCACTGCTGCCGGAAAGCGGAGCCGAAGGCCGGCTCCAGCGGCGTCTGGTACAGCATGTGGTGGACGAACCACAGCACCGAGTTCGCGATGCCGTTGTAGGCGTCGGCATGCACCTGAGACGGAATGTCCAGCATGCGGACACGCTGTCCGCCGGTGTCCGCCCGCTCCAGGGCGCCACCCGTCCGGCGCACGGCCTCCCGGTCCCCGTCACCGAGCGCCGCACACACCCACACCGCGTCCGTACCGGGCCCGATCGCCGACAGCCCGGACACCAGCCCGCCCCCGCCCCGCTTGGCGCTCAGCGTCCCGTCCTGCGCCAGGGCGTACGACACCGGCCCGCGATTGGACGCGACCAGAACCTCGGCACCCGCCTGCACCACACCGCCCTCGGAGACCATGACGCGAGGTTAACCAGCGGCAGATCCGTGCAAACGTACGGACCCGGTCATGTACGGACCCCGTCATGTACGGACCCCGTCGTGTACGGACCCGGTCACGTACGGACCCGGTCACGCCGCCCGGCGCGCCGCGTACTCCGGGACCCCGGCCATCGGCGGGCGCTCCTCGGTGTCCACGTCCGTGGTGCGCGGGACGAACCCCTCCTCGCCGCGGTCGAACTGGGTCAGCCGGGGGCGCACCAAGTGGCCGCGGGCGAGCCGGAGCTGGGCGGTGCGGTAGATGGCCGCCGCCATCCGGCCGAGGGCCTGACCGCTCTGGTGGCGGTGCCTGCGTACGCCGACGTCCACCTGGGCGAGGGCGTCCAGGCCGACGGTGTGCAGGGCGTCGACGAGGAGGCCGAGCTCCACCCCGTAACCCACCGGGAACGGCAGCCGCTCCAGCAGGGAGCGCCGGGCCGCGTACTCACCCCCCAGGGGCTGGACGAAGCCTGCCAGCTGCGGCCAGTGGAGGTTCAGCAGCGGCCGCGCGACCAGTTCGGTCACCCGGCCCCCCTGCTCCCCTCCGGACGGGCGGCCGCCCGGCTCCAGAGGGCGGTCGTACATCGCCTTGACGAACTGCACGTCGGGGTCGGTCAGCAGCGGGCCGACGATTCCCGAGACGAAGGTGGCCGAGAATTCCCGCAGGTCGGCGTCGATGAAGCAGATGATGTCGCCGGTGGTGACCAGCAGCGACCGCCACAGGACCTCGCCCTTGCCGGGCAGCGCCGGCAGCCGCGGCAGGATGGTGTCGCGGTGGACCACCCGGGCACCTGCCGCGGCCGCGACCTCGGCGGTACGGTCCGTGGAGCCGGAATCCAGCACCACCAGCTCGTCGACCAGAGGCACGGCGTCGGTCATCAGCCCCGCGCGGATCGCCGCGACGATCGCGCCGACCGTGGCCTCCTCGTCCAGCGCGGGCAGCACGACGCTGACCGTACGGCCCGTCTGGCGCTTCGCCTCCAGCAGCTGCTCCAGCGGACGGTCCGCGGCGGACCAGGAGCGGCTGCTCAGCCAGCGCTCCACCTCTTCCAGCACGTCTACGACTCCTCGGTGGCCGCCGGTGCCGCGACCGGTATGCAATCCATCGTCTGGGCCATTCTGTGATCCATCTCGCGGTGCGGACGACTATCTCAACTGTCAGTGCCTTCGGTTACAGTCTTGAACAACGCGGATGACCGTCGCATGTCGGGGTCACCGCGCCATAAACGCCTGGGTTCGATCCCAGCGCCATACCGCTCATCCAGAGGGGCAGAGGGATACGGCCCGTTGAAGCCCCGGCAACCCTCCAGTCGGTTCTTGCTGCCAGCAGCGAGGCTCCCGGCTAGGGAAGGTGCCAAATCCGTCTCGTGGCGAGATGCGCCGCGAGGAAGATGAGGAGAAAGGGCCTCGCCTCCATGGCTGTGCAGACCGCCGAAACCACCGCAAACACCCCCGCCGTCGCTCTGGGTCCCGCCGTGGCGCTGTCCTGCCGCGAGTGCGGCGAGCGCTTCGACCTCGGGCCGATCTTCGCCTGCGCGAGCTGTTTCGGGCCGCTCGAAGTCGCCTACGACCTGCCGGGCGGCGACCCCGAAGCCCTCCGCAAGCGGATCGAGGCCGGCCCGAACAACATCTGGCGCTACGCCCCCCTGCTGCCGGTCCCCGCGGACGTGGCCGACAAGCCCAACCTCAACCCCGGCTTCACCCACCTCGTCAAGGCCGACCGGCTCGCCGCCGAGCTGGGCGTCACCGGCGGCCTGTACGTCAAGGACGACTCCGGCAACCCGACGCACTCCTTCAAGGACCGCGTCGTCGCCATCGCCGTCGAGGCCGCCCGCGCCTTCGGCTTCACCACCCTGTCCTGCTCCTCCACGGGCAACCTCGCCGGAGCGGTCGGCGCCGCCGCCCGCCGCGCCGGCTTCAAGTCCTGCGTCTTCATCCCGCACGACCTGGAGGCAGGCAAGGTCGTCATGGCCGCGGTCTACGGCGGCGACCTCGTCGGCATCGAGGGCAACTACGACGACGTCAACCGCTTCTGCTCGGAGCTCATCGGCGACCCGCTGGGCGAGGGCTGGGGCTTCGTCAACGTCAACCTCCGCCCGTACTACGGCGAGGGATCCAAGACGCTGGCGTACGAGATCTGCGAGCAGCTGGGCTGGCGGCTGCCCGACCAGATCGTCATCCCGATCGCGTCCGGCTCGCAGCTGACGAAGATCGACAAGGGGCTCAAGGAGCTGATCGCCCTCGGCCTGGTCGAGGACCGGCCGTACAAGATCTTCGGCGCCCAGGCCGAGGGCTGCTCCCCGGTGTCGGCGGCCTTCAAGGCCGGGCACGACGTGGTACGCCCGCAGAAGCCGAACACCATCGCCAAGTCCCTGGCGATCGGCAACCCGGCCGACGGGCCGTATGTGCTCGACATCGCGCGCCGTACGGGCGGTGCGGTGGAGGACGTCACCGACGAGCAGGTCGTGGACGCGATCAAGCTGCTGGCCCGGACGGAGGGGATCTTCGCGGAGACCGCGGGCGGCGTGACCGTCGGCGTCACCAAGAAGCTGATCGAGGACGGTCTGCTCGACCCGTCCCTGACCACCGTCGTCCTCAACACGGGTGACGGCCTCAAGACACTTGACGCCGTCGCGCCGACCTCCGGGCCCACGGCCACGATCCGCCCGAGCCTGGACGCGTTCCGCGCGGCCGGCCTGGCCGGCTGAGGCCGCAGCTCCCCGACCCGTACCCGCACCCCCTGTCCGGAAGGCAGAACCCATGAGCGTCAAGGTCCGCATCCCCACCATCCTCCGCACGTACACCGGTGGCGAGGCCGAGGTCACCGCCGAGGGCGCGACCCTCTCCGAGGTGATCGCCGACCTGGAGAAGAACCACCAGGGCATCGCGGCCCGCGTGCTGGACGACGCCGGCAAGCTGCGCCGCTTCGTGAACGTCTACGTCAACGACGACGACGTGCGCTTCGAGCAGGGCCTGCAGACGCCGACGCCGGACGGCGCGGGCGTCTCGATCATCCCGGCGGTCGCCGGCGGCTGAGGGCCCGTCGGCCACCGGATGGCCGACGACCGGGCGTTGATTTGCGCCATCTCTTCTCCCGCTTGACTGGAATTGCCCCGTCCGCTGAATTCGGACGGGGCAATTCCGCTTCGTGAAAGGGGATACCATTGTGACGATCCCCGTTCCGGATAACTCCGCGCACATGCCGAACGCATAGGAAACCGCGGAGAGTTGTGTCCAAAGTGTGTGCGGTATTTGTCGCTTACGTGCGCTATGCCCGGCCCGACTTGCCCCGGAGAAACGGGATTTCCCTCCATATTGCCGATTCTGCGGCGCCAGAATTCTCGTCCGATTGACCTGTTGCGCTGGGCATCGGTGCAGATACATTCAGCGGCGGTCGACGCGTTCCGGCGCACACCCCACGGGCCTTCGCGGGGTGAGGTCTGACCCGGGTCCGCGGAGTGCGGTCCTGCGCAAGGGCCAGTAATAGGGGAGTTAGGCATGGCTCAGGGCACCGTCAAGTGGTTCAACGCGGAGAAGGGGTACGGCTTCATCGCGGTCGACGGTGGTGCGGATGTATTCGTCCACTACAGCGCGATCCAGATGGACGGCTACCGCACCCTTGAGGAGGGCCAGCGAGTCGAGTTCGAGATCTCGCAGGGCCAGAAGGGGCCGCAGGCGGACATGGTCCGGGTGGCCGGCTGAGGCGCCGACCGACTGCTGCGTAGTGAAGGCCCGTACCCCTGGAGGGGGTACGGGCCTTCTGCCGTCCGCCCGCCGCCCTCGAAGGGCGGAACTGACCCTCGGTCGCCTGCGCCCACCCTCCCCAAGCTCACGCTGGGAGGTGCCCCCAACCCGACCGCCACCCCTCAACGACCCCCTCCGGGCGGCTTGCACTCTCCCACCCCGAGTGCTAATCATTGGCGTTAGCACTCTCCGGGTGAGAGTGACAAAGAAGGACCGGGTCGGTGAGGCCCGCAGGCCGGGTGGGGCAAGGAACCACACAGGTCTGCAGGTCGTCCGTCGCGGGCGCCAGGCGCGGTCCGGAGCAATCCACCCCAGTCCGGGAGGACCACTTCACATGGCCAAGATCATCGCGTTCGACGAGGAGGCACGGCGCGGTCTCGAGCGCGGGATGAACCAGCTCGCCGACGCCGTCAAGGTCACCCTCGGCCCCAAGGGCCGCAACGTCGTCCTCGAGAAGAAGTGGGGCGCCCCCACGATCACCAACGATGGTGTCTCCATCGCCAAGGAGATCGAGCTCGAGGACCCGTACGAGAAGATCGGCGCCGAGCTGGTCAAGGAGGTCGCGAAGAAGACGGACGACGTCGCCGGTGACGGCACGACGACCGCGACCGTCCTGGCCCAGGCCCTGGTCCGCGAGGGCCTGCGCAACGTCGCCGCCGGCGCCAACCCGATGGCCCTCAAGCGCGGTATCGAGAAGGCCGTCGAGGCCGTCTCCGCCGCCCTGCTCGAGCAGGCCAAGGACGTGGAGACCAAGGAGCAGATCGCCTCCACCGCCTCCATCTCCGCCGCCGACACCCAGATCGGCGAGCTGATCGCCGAGGCCATGGACAAGGTCGGCAAGGAAGGCGTCATCACCGTCGAGGAGTCCCAGACCTTCGGTCTGGAGCTGGAGCTCACCGAGGGTATGCGCTTCGACAAGGGCTACATCTCGGCGTACTTCGCCACCGACATGGAGCGTATGGAGGCGTCGCTCGACGACCCGTACATCCTCATCGTCAACTCCAAGATCGGCAACGTGAAGGACCTGCTGCCGCTCCTGGAGAAGGTCATGCAGTCCGGCAAGCCGCTGCTGATCATCGCCGAGGACGTCGAGGGCGAGGCCCTGTCGACCCTGGTCGTCAACAAGATCCGTGGCACCTTCAAGTCCGTCGCCGTCAAGGCCCCGGGCTTCGGTGACCGCCGCAAGGCCATGCTCGGCGACATCGCCATCCTCACCGGTGGCACCGTCATCTCCGAGGAGGTCGGCCTCAAGCTGGAGAACGCCGGTCTCGACCTCCTGGGCCGCGCCCGCAAGGTCGTCATCACCAAGGACGAGACCACCATCGTCGACGGTGCCGGCGACAGCGACCAGGTCCAGGGCCGCGTCAACCAGATCCGCGCCGAGATCGAGAACTCGGACAGCGACTACGACCGCGAGAAGCTGCAGGAGCGCCTGGCGAAGCTCGCCGGCGGTGTTGCGGTCATCAAGGCCGGTGCCGCCACCGAGGTCGAGCTCAAGGAGCGCAAGCACCGCATCGAGGACGCCGTTCGCAACGCGAAGGCGGCCGTCGAGGAGGGCATCGTCGCCGGCGGTGGCGTCGCCCTGCTGCAGGCCTCCTCGGTCTTCGAGAAGCTGGAGCTGGACGGCGACGAGGCCACCGGTGCCGCCGCTGTGAAGCTGGCCCTGGAGGCCCCGCTGAAGCAGATCTCCGTCAACGCCGGCCTCGAGGGTGGCGTCGTGGTGGAGAAGGTGCGCAACCTGACCCCGGGTCACGGCCTGAACGCCGCGTCCGGCGACTACGTCGACATGATCGCCGAAGGCATCATCGACCCGGCCAAGGTCACCCGCTCCGCGCTGCAGAACGCCGCCTCCATCGCGGCGCTCTTCCTCACCACCGAGGCCGTCATCGCCGACAAGCCGGAGAAGGCCGCCGCGGCCGCTCCGGGCGGCATGCCGGGCGGTGACATGGACTTCTGATCCCCCGGATCGGAACGCTGATCCCGCACGGATCACACGTCCTCAGTACGCCAGGGCGGCACCCCTCTCCCAGGGGGTGCCGCCCTGGTGGCGGTTTGGGGTGGGGGGGTGGGGTGGCGTGTGGGCTTGCGGGCTTGGCTTATGGGTTTGTGGGTGGCTTTGTGGGCGTGCTTTGCGGGCGGTTGTGGGCGGCTTTGCGGAGGGCTTGGGGGTGGCGTTGGGTGCGGGGTGCGGGCTGCTTCGGGTACGGCCTTGCGGGCGTGCTTTGCGTACGGCTTTGTGCGCGGCGTGCAGGGGCTGGGGCTGAGGTGAGGGGGTGTTGATGTGAGGGGGTGAGGTGAGGGGGATGAAGGGGTGGAGGGGTGGCCTGAGTGGGTGCGTGGACATGGCCTGAGCTGGTTCGGCGACGAGCACGGAGCGGTCCGGCGCCGTAGACCGAGCGGTCCGGCGCCGAGGACCGAGCGGTCCGGCGCCGAGGACCGAGTGATCCAAAAATGGTCCTGAGTGGTCGGAAAACGTGACCCGAGTGGTCAATGTCGGAAGAGCATCTGCGTGAACCGGGATGCGTACGGGCGTGAACGGGTCGAGCATGGACAGTGACTGATCATGTTTGTCGGTGAGCGGACTCCAGACCTGACGCGCGGGCCGGCGCGGCCAGGCGGCCGGCGGTGCAGGGAAGCGTGGGCGGCCCTCCTGCTGGCCGCGGCCGCCGTGCTCTACAACGGGTGGCTGCTGGAGTACCTGCTGCCGACGGGACTCGATCCGCGCCACTCGTACGTGAGCGAGCTGTACGCCGCCGACCAGCCCTTCCGGCCGCTCTTCGGCGGTATCGAGAGTGTCTCTGCCGCATTCGTCATCGTCGGGGCGCTCCTGGCGTCCGGGTCCGCGCCGGACGGCTGGTGGCGGGGCGGCTGGCTGGCGCTGTTCGGCCTCGGCATGTCCTCCGTGGCCGATGTCCTCCTGCCCATGCGCTGCGCGCCCTCGGTCGACCCCGCCTGCCAGGCCGTACACCCCAGCCACACGGTCACCAGCGCGCTGGCCCACTTCTTCGTCTTCGCCTCCATGGCGCTGCTCAGCCGGGCCGCCGTCTCCGCCTGGCCCCGCCTGCCGCTGATCCGCCGCTGGGGCACGCGCGTCCTGGCGCTGGCCCTTCCCACCGCCGTGTGCACGGTCGGCCCGCTCTTCGGCCGACCCGGCTGGCACGGCGTCGCACAGCGGGCGCATCTGACGCTGGTGGGCGTGTGGTTCGCCTTGCTGGCAGCCGAGTTGGCCAGATCATCCCGATGGTGGCCCGGCCGCGTTACGCCAACCGGCCCATCCGCCCTGGGAGAAGAGATCCCGGCAGCGGGCACGCCCTTGTAGTCCGCCGGTGGCCTGCCTGCCGGTGGCCGCGGTCGGCTGACCGTCGATGGGGGCTGGTGGTGGCTACGGTCCGGTGCGGCCATCGTGTGGCTGGTGGTCATCGTCCGGGGGGCGTGGCTCGTGTGGCTGGTGGTAACGGTGCGGTGGTCGTCGCTCGCGTGGCCGGTGGTCATGGCCCGACGGTCGTCAATCATGTGCCTGCGTCCTCATGACCCCGTAGCCGTCAATCATGTGAGGGTGTGTCACTCGTGGAGGGTGGCGGAGGTCAGGGAGGGCGGCGGAGGGCAGCGATGGGCACGGGCGGGGGAGGCTGCGGGTACAGGCAGCGGAGACTGCGCCGCTGGTTTCGGCAGAAGCGGGCGTTGCCCGGTGGGAAGCCGCGTACGCTGCTGCGACGATGACCGAGTTTGTCGAAGAAGTCCGTTCCCGCACGGTGCGGCTGCTCAGGATGGCCAACACCTCGGACGACCGGCTGCGCAAGCAGATCGTCGCCTATGCCGACGCGACGCCGGACCCGCCGATCATGGGGTCGCTGGGGATCGGAACGAAGGGATGTCCGCTGTGCCGGCGGACCATGTGGCAGCAGCGCGACAGCGAAGGGCCCGTCTGGGTCTGCGCGTTCTGCGGCCATGTCGAGGGAGTGACCGTGCGCTGCCCGCACTGCGAGGTCGCGATGCGGCCGCCGGTGCGGAGCTGGACGGACCGGTGGGCATGCCCCGACTGCCCGAGGGTCGCCGCGACGGGCGAGAGCGCGGAAGAGATCGAATCCCGTGAACGAGGCCGGCTCAGGGCGCTTGGCCTGCTGGACCACGCCATGACTCTGCGTCAGACGGAGCGCGAGTATCGGCCGGAGCGTGAGTGCCGAACGGAGCGCGAGTGTCGGACGGGACGTGAGTGCCGACCGGAGCGGGAGTCGGGGCCTGAGGTGTGAGCCGCGCCCCTGCAGGCGCGTCAGCCGCCGCGCTCACTGCGCCCGCCTTCGCCCCGGTTGCCACGCGCGCCTCCCGCTCCGCGCATGCCTCCCTCTCCACGGGGGCGTCCCCCTCCGTGCGCGCGTCCCCCTCCGCGTACGTGTCTCTCTCCGTGGCCGTCTCCTGCTCCGTGCCCGCCTCCCTCTCCGTGCCCGCCTACCCCTCCGCGTTCAGCTCCGTCCGCATCTGCTTGCTGATGCCGAAGAAGTAGGTGGCGAGGAACCCGGTGACGTAGCCGACGGCGAGCCCCAGGGCGTAGACGACGAGCGTGACGGCGATGCCGTGGTTGCCCTTGACCAGGGGGAACAGCGCCCAGCCGGAGGGGCCGATGGCGGTGGAGCCGACAGTGTCGCCGAGTTGGTTGAACAGGCCGATGAAGCCGCCGCCGCACGCGCCGCCGATGCCGGCCGTGATGAACGGCCGGCCCAGCGGGAGCGAGACGCCGTAGATCAGCGGCTCGCCGACGCCCAGGAAGCCGGCGGGGAGGGCGGACTTGATGGTCGTGCGGAGCGAACGGTTGTGGGGGAGGCGGAGGTAGACGGCGATGGCGGCGCCGACCTGGCCCGCGCCGGCCATGGCGAGGATCGGCAGCAGGACCGTGTAGCCCTGCTGCTGGATGAGGGTGGCGTGCAGGGGGATCAGGGCCTGATGGAGGCCGAGCATGACGAGGGGGAGGAAGAGACCGCCGAGGACGAAGCCGGCGAACGCTCCGCCGTGGGCGAGCAGCCAGGTGGCGAAGGCACCGATGGCGCCCGAGACCTCGCCCGCCGCGTACATCAGGCCGAAGAGCGTGACCAGGCCGGTGACGAGGACCGTGAGGGCGGGGGTGACCAGGACGTCGAGCGCCTCGGGGATCACCTTGCGGCACCGTTTCTCGACCTGGACGGCGAACAGCGCCGCGGCCAGCGCGCCGAGTACGCCGCCCTGACCGGGGGAGAGCTGCTGGCCGAAGGCGGTGATGTGTGTGACGCCCGGGAAGACGGTGATGGCGGCGACCGCGCCGCCGAGGATCGGTGTACCGCCGAACTCTTTGGCGGTGTTGAAGCCGACGAAGACGGCGATCAGCGACAGGAAACCGGAGGCGATCGCGGTGAGGGCGGGTACGACGGACGGCAGTTGGCCGAGGTTGGTGAGCAGTCCGTTGATGCCGGCGACGATGCCGCAGCCGATGAGGGCGGGGATCAGCGGGACGAAGATGTTCGCGATCCGGCGGAGGAAGAGCTTGAGCGGTGTGGCGTTTCTGGCCTTCTGGCGGGCTTTGATGGCGGCGCCTTGGGCGGCCAGTTGGTCGGCTGTGGGGGTGTCTGGGCGGGGGAGTTGGTCGGTGGTGGTCGTGGGGTCGGCGGTGGCGCTGGCGGTGGCGGGGTTGGCGGGGGTGGGGCCGTCGACGGGGGTGGGGGTGGTGGTTGGGCGGGGCTTGGGTGGTGTGGCTGGCAAGGGCGTGGTTGCTGCCAGGGGTGGGGTCTCTGTGCGGTGGGTTGTTTCTGCTTGGGGCCGTGTTGTTTCTGCCTGGTGGGGTGCCTCCTTGTTCCGGCAACGATTACGGAGAGTGATTGGTTCCTTGCGGATTGGATTCTTGTGGGGTGGATCCTTGCGGGGTGGTTTGTTGTGGGGTGGATCCTTGTGAGGTGGTGCGGAGGGTGGGGTGGGGTGGGCGGGGGGTGGTTGTTGGGTGGTGGGGGTGGGGGGTGTGGGGTGGGGCTGGGTTGTCAGGTGTTCGAGTTCGGGGGTTACGCGGGAGGCTGTTCCGGGGCCCAGCACGATCTGGTAGGTGTCGTCCTCGACCACGCCCATGACGGCCGGCAGGGCTCTGAGGGCCTCGTCCTGGACTCGTGTGCGGTCCTGGATGCCGAGGCGGAGGCGGGTCATGCAGTGGGCGATGGAGGTGATGTTCTCGGCGCCGCCGACGAGGGGAAGGATCGCGGCGGCGGTGGCGCGGTTCTTGTCTTCGGGCATGTGCGGCGCCTTGCTGTGGGGACACGCCAGGGGGCGGTCAGTGGTTCTTGGCGGCCTCCAGGGCTGCCCGGAGGTGGCCGTCGGAGGCGGCGAGGAGGCGGGCGGCGGTGGGGCCGTCGACGCTGCCGAGGAGGGTGAGGATGGCGTTCTTCACCTCGCCGTGTGTGCTGCTGAGCGCCGTCTCGATCTCCATGTCCGTGGCGCCGGTGGCGAGTGCGACGATGCGCCGTGAGCGGGCCCGCAGTTTCTCGTTGGAGGCGCGGACGTCGACCATCAGGTTCCCGTAGGTCTTGCCGAGCCGGATCATGGTGATCGTCGACAGCATGTTGAGCACCAGCTTCTGGGCGGTGCCCGCCTTGAGGCGGGTGGAGCCCGTGAGCAGTTCGGGGCCGACCACGACCTCGATGCCGTGCTCGGCGGCGCCGGCCAGGGGTGAACCGGCGTTGCAGGACAGGCCGATGGTCAGTGCGCCGAGGGCGCGGGCGTGCTCGACGGCGCCGACCGCGTAGGGGGTGCGGCCGGAGGCGGAGATGCCGACGACGGTGTCGAGCTCGGTCAGGCCGGCCGCGGTCAGGTCCTTGACCGCGTACTCCTTGCTGTCCTCTGCGCCTTCGACGGCGGTGACCAGCGCGGACGGGCCGCCCGCGATGAGGCCGAGAACCTCGGACGGGTCGGTGTTGAAGGTCGGCGGGCATTCGCTGGCGTCCAGGACGCCGAGGCGGCCGGCCGTGCCGGCGCCGGCGTATATCAGGCGGCCGCCGCGGGCCATCCGGGCGGCCGTGGCGTCGATGGCGGCGGCGATCTCGGGGAGGCGCGCGGCGACGGCGGCGGGGACGGTGGCGTCCTCGTCGTTCATCGTGCGGGCGATGTCGAGGGTGGGGCGGCGGTCGATCTCCGCCAGGTCCGGGCGGAACGCCTCGGTGGTGAGGGTCTCCAGCTCGGCCCGTAGGCGGGCGTGGTCGGCGGTGGAGGTCATGGCGTGGCGGCTCTTTCCAGCGGCGGGGGGAGGGGGACGGACGGCGGGCGGGGCGGTGCGGGGTCAGCGCGGGGTGTGGCGTGGCGAGTGGCGGTGGGCCAGGGCCTCGTAGGACGCGGAGAGGGCGGGGGCCGCGGTCTCGTAGGTGCGTTGCGCGACTCCTATGAACAGGCAGTCCACGACGAGCAGTTGACTTGTCCTGGACGACATCGCGGCGGGGCGCAGTTCGCTTTCGCGGGCTGTGGAGGTGGTCAGGATGTGGTCGGCGTAGGCGGCGATCTCGCCGTCGGGGCGGCCGGTGATGGCGATGGTCGTCGCGCCGTGGTCGAAGGCGACCCGGAGGGGCTCTATGACGTCGGTGGTGCGGCCGGAGTGCGTGATGGCGATGGCGACATCGCCGGTGCGCATCTGCACGGCGTTGGTCACGGCGAGGTGCGGGTCCGCGTGGGCGTGCGCGATCAGGCCGATGCGCAGGAGCTTCTGGGCGAGGTCCTGGCCGACGAGGTTGGAGGCGCCGATGCCGTACACATCGATGCGGCGGGCTCCGGAGAGTGCGGCGACGGCCGCTTCGAGCTGGGTGACGTCCAGCCCGGCCGCGGTGTCGGCGAGGCACTGGCGCTCTTCCTGCGCCAGCTTCGCGACGACGTCGACGAGGGAGTCGTCGACCGCTATGTCCGCGGTCACGGCGGGCGCGCAGCCGGCCGCCTGCTGCGCGGCGAGCGCGGCGAGCGCGAGCCGCAGGTCGCGGTAGCCCGGGTAGCCGAGCAGCCGGGAGGTGCGTACGACGGTGGCCTCGCTGGTGCCGGTGCGTTCGGCCAGGCCGGTGACGGTGAGCGCGGCGCAGCCGGCCGGGTCGCTCGCGACGGTCTCGGCGACCCGCTGCATGGAGCGGGTCATCGTCGGGGCGAGTGTGCGGACCTTGGCGGCGAGCGCCGCGGGGGCGGGTGGGGTCGGTGCCGGCCGGGTCTCGGCCGGCACATCCTTGAAAGTTTCCTTCACGCTGCTACTCACTCTTGAAAAGTAATTTCATCCGCACTGTGCGTCAATCCCCTCACCGAGGGCTGTGGACAACCGGCGTGACCCGCGGCCGGGGCTGTGGACAACGCCGGGCGCCGGCGGGAGGTCGGGAGACAATGGGGGGCATGGAGCTGGAACAGGCATTGCACGCCGCGCGGGCGCTGGTGCTCGCCGACCTGATGGCGGACGAGGTGGCCGATGCCGACATCGTCTCGCTGGTGGAGGATGCGGTCGTTCACCGCAGATGGTGGGTGGAGCAGTGGCCTGAAGGCGCGGCATTCGTCGCGGGACTGATAGCGCAGGACGTCCAGGACGCCCTCCTGGAGCGGTACGGCCGCTGGCCGCTGTGCCCCGTGTGTACGGAGTCGGGTGATCCCCATGCCCTCGACGTCGAACCGGAGTTGGGGCCCGACCCGCATTGGGTCTGTCCCAAGACGGCGGTCGCGGTGGCCCGGGTCGGCCGGCTGGGCACGCCGGCGGAAGGCTGAGGTGGCTGCCCGTGCGGAGGACTGACATGGCGATCGGGCCGGAGAACTGACATGGCCATGGGGCCGGAGAGCTGACGTGGCGGTCTATATCGACCGGCCCATCTGGCCGGGGCACGGCCGGATGTGGTCGCATCTGATCAGCGATGAGTCCTTCGACGAGCTGCACGACTTCGCGGCGCGTATCGGCCTGCCCCGGCGGGCTTTCGAGCGTGATCACTACGACCTGCCGGCGGAGCGGTATGAGGATGCGGTGCGCGCCGGAGCGGTGGAGGTCGGCAGCAAGGAGCTGCTGCGCCGGCTGACGGCCGCGGGCCTGCGCCGGCCGAAGCACCGGCCGCCGCCCGAACCCTAGATGATTGAGTCCGATGTCTTCAGTGGTCGTACGCGATCAGTGAGCGTTTGGCTGGTGTGCCTGCGGTCCAGTTGTGCCAGATGGCGGTG